>JARRLI010000044.1:7545-10628 GCA_037387145.1 Robiginitalea sp.
CTCTGAATACGGAATGACCGAACTTCTTTCCCAGGCATACTCCCAGGGAGACGGACGCTTCCGGTGCCCTCCCTGGATGCAGGTCCGGTTGCGGGATACGGAAGACCCCCTCGCCTACCTCGGGTATGGCCGGACCGGGGGAGTCAATATAATCGACCTCGCCAACCAGCATTCCTGCGCTTTCCTGGCTACCCAGGACCTGGGGCGCCTGTACCCTGACGGAAGTTTCGAAATCCTGGGGCGCTTTGACCATTCGGACATCCGAGGGTGCAACCTGATGGCCCTTTAGGACTCCTGAAGGCAGCTCGGGAATATTGACGCAGCAGGTGTTGGAAATATTTGTCTACCTATTGGAAGTAACCCATAAAATGGAAGTGCAACAGACCACTACTCAAATACCAGAACGAAATAACTTTTCTTCCCCCGCTGAAGCAGTATAAAACGATCCCGGATCAGGTCGGATTCGGAAAGCACATAAGATTCTTCAACCCGTGTCTTGTTTACCGATATGGACTGCTGATTGAGTTCTCTCCGGGCTTCTCCATTGGATTTTAGAAATCCTGTTTTACCAGAGAGGGCTGCAATCATATCGAGTCCTCCTTTAAGGTCTTCTTTGGGCAGATTAGCATGGGGCACTCCTTCAAAAATTTCAAGGAACAACTCCCGGCTCAGGGATTTAAGGGATGCCTCTGTCGATTTTCCAAACAAGATCGCACTGGCCCTTTCCGCATTTTCGAGATCCTGTGCCGAATGCACAAGAGTGGTAAGCTCTGTGGCCAACTTTCGTTGCAAGGCCCGTTTATGAGGCATTTCCCTATGACTGGAAATCAAGGCTTCGATCTCTTCTCTGGACAGGAAGGTGAAAATCCTGATATACTTTTCCGCATCTTCATCGGATGTATTCAGCCAGTACTGATAAAACTTATAAGGAGAAGTTCTATGTGCATCCAGCCAGACATTCCCACTCTCGGTTTTTCCGAATTTGGTGCCGTCTGCCTTTGTTATCAACGGACAGGTGAGCGCATAGCCTTTTCCCCCGTCTATGCGCCGAATAAGTTCAGTTCCTGTGGTTATGTTCCCCCACTGGTCACTGCCCCCCATCTGCAGCGTACACCCATACCTGCGAAACAGGTGCAGAAAATCATATCCCTGTACCAGCTGATAGGTAAATTCAGTAAAGGACATTCCTTCTTTGGAATCCTCCGAGAGGCGTTTGCGGACTGAATCCTTAGCCATCATGTAATTGACCGTGATATGCTTGCCGACATCCCGAATAAATTCCAGGAAGGAGAAGTCCTTCATCCAGTCGTAGTTGTTGACCAGCAACGCGGCATTGTCCACATCGCTTTCAAAATCCAGGAAACGCGATAATTGCTCTTTAATCGCTTCCTGATTAAATCGAAGGGTGGTTTCATCCAGGAGGTTCCGTTCTGCCGATTTTCCTGAGGGATCCCCTATCATGCCCGTAGCCCCGCCGATGAGTGCAACCGGCCGGTGCCCTGCCAGTTGAAAATGCCGCAGCATCATCACACTTACCAAATGGCCTATATGCAGTGAGTCAGCGGTTGGGTCAATACCAACATAGGCCGACTGCATACCACTGAGCAAATGATCCTCAGTACCCGGCATGATGTCGTGCAGCATACCTCTCCACTGCAGTTCCTTTACAAAGTTTGATGCCATATCCTACCGATATTTGGGGCAAATATAGTCAAAACACAAAGCCTGCCGATTCCGGAGTATCCGGGATTAAGCGAGAAAGGCTTATTTTTAGCCCATGCTATTTGTTACCGGCGGAAGCGGCCTTGTTGGCAGTCATTTGATATTGGAATTGCTGCGATCCGGGCAGGAGGTTCGAGCCCTTTGCCGTCCAGGCAGTGATCTTCGTGCAGTTAAAGAATTGTTCACCTGGTATAGTTCTGAAGCAGCCCTTCTGTACGATAGGGTTCAGTGGGTAACAGCAGACCTGAATGACCTCCCCTTTCTGGAATCAGTTTTTAACGGGGTTACCGCGGTGTATCACTGCGCTGCTTTAATATCCTTTGATCCGGGAGATGAAGAACGGCTCTTGAAGGTCAATCAGGAAGGTACCCGGAATATCGTTAACCTGTGTCTTGATAAGGGCATCTCCAGGCTCTACTATACCAGTTCCATCGCTACCGTAGGAGGCCGCAGTGGTACCCTGACCGAAAACGACCTCTGGGATCCCAGTTTTACCAATGTCTACGCCACGAGCAAATACCTGGCTGAGATGGAAGTGTGGAGAGGGGCACAGGAAGGATTGGAAACCGTTATCGTGAATCCCGGGGTCATCCTGGGTCCGGGTTTCTGGAAAAAAGGAAGTGGGAAATTCTTTTCCAGGATTGCATCTGGAGTGCAATATGCTCTCCCAGGGGGGACAGGATTTGTGGGAGTGTGGGATGTAATCCGGGCAATTACGGCCCTTGGCGAGGCAGGTGCCATTAATGAACGGTTTATTTTGGTGGGGACGAATCTGGAATATTTTAAGCTTATGAAACAGGTGGCAGATCTTCTGAATAAGCCTTCCCCCGGGTCCTGTCTGTCTGCATGGCAACTGGAAGCTCTTTGGCGGATCGACTGGATACGGTCAAAAACAGGTGGGGGAAGAAGACGGTTGAGCAAGGATATTGTCCGTTCCATACAGCTGCCCATTACTTACAGCAGTGATAAGATAAAGGAGCGTCTTGGATTTGAATTTCAACCCCTGGATGAAGTGCTGAAACAATGCATTTCCAACTATACCTACTCTCAAAAAATGCTTCAGTCGTAATCTTCATTGGCGGGAATACTATCCCCGGAGGTAGTTTTCGACTCCTGCATGGCCATAGATACACTGTCTCTCTCCTTTGTTAGTCTAGCCTCAACTTCCTCATATATTTTTCTATACTCCTCAGGTACGGAAGCATAATAACTGTTGCTTTGAACATACTGCACGCTGTCGATTTCGTATTTTTTAAAAATGAAATCCATAACCCTGACATCACTGGCGACCAGTTCTTGCGGATGGCTATTGTCTATCGCATTGAGCAATGCCAAATCGTAAAGGATATCAACCATCTGCG
>JARRLI010000045.1:0-7241 GCA_037387145.1 Robiginitalea sp.
GCCAGCATAACCTTCCTCAGGACAAGCTGGATAACAAGGGGCGCAACAC
This sequence comes from Robiginitalea sp., assembly GCA_037387145.1. Lineage (GTDB taxonomy): Bacteria > Bacteroidota > Bacteroidia > Flavobacteriales > Flavobacteriaceae > Robiginitalea. The sequence goes on from JARRLI010000045.1 coordinate 50, forward strand.
ATATTTCTTCCTCCCGTTATTACTGGGGATCATCGGCTTGGCATTCCAGTTATCAAAAGACCCCAAACAATTTTGGGCCCTGTTCGTGTTTTTTATGTTTACCGGGTTAGCCATACAGTTCTACACCAATCCCTATATTTTCCAGCCAAGGGAGCGGGATTATTCCCTGGTGGGTTCTTTCTACATTTTTGCCATCTGGATAGGCCTTGGCGTAATAGGACTGTTTGAGGAATTCAAAAAATGGATCAATCCAAAAGTGCTGGCGCCGGCAGTGACAGTAGTTTGCCTTTTGGCCGTTCCTCTGCTGATGGCCTCCCAGAACTGGGATGACCACGACCGTTCCGGTCGCTATACGGCACGGGCTGCCGCCTTGGCCTATCTCGATAGTTGCCAGGAAGACGCCGGGTCCATGCTTTTCACCATTGGTGACAATGACACCTTTCCTCTTTGGTATGTACAGGAAGTCGAGAATTACAGAACCGATATACGGGTCATTTGCACAAGCCTGTTTGCCACCGACTGGTATGTAGACCAGATGAAGCGACAGGCATACGAAAGCAAACCCATCCCTTCCCAACTCACCCACGACCTCTACAGATACGGAAACAGGGATGTGATCTATTTTCAGAAAATGACCGAGAACCGCTGGAATATAAAGGACTTTATGAATTGGATCGGCAGCGACAGACCGGAAACAAAATTGCGCTACTACCTCGAGAAAAACGGGGCCGACCTGAGCGAATATCCGGAAAGCACCCTCGATTTGGTCTACTACCCAACCGACAAGATCCGGATACCTGTAAACAAGGAAAATGTACTTAGAAGCGGGATCGTGAAAGCGCAAGACTCTTCATTGATCGTGGATTATATCGATATCGACCTGCCCGGAGCACTCGCAAAGAACCGGATCATGATGCTCGATATCCTTGCAAATAACGATTGGGAGCGCCCCATTTATTTTTCAGGAGGCAGCTTCGACGATGCTGAATATCTCTGGATGAAGGAATATCTGCAATTGGACGGGATGGCGTACAAGCTAATACCTATCCGCACGAAAAATCGCAGTATGTTCGAAATGGGCCGTATTGATACAGACCTAATGTACAGCATTGTAATGGAATGGGATTGGGGAAATTCTGGAAGCCCTGAAATTTATCACGACCCGCAAACCCGTTCCCAGGGACTTTCCCTTCGTAGCAACCTAGCCCGGCTTATGGAAGCGCTGATCAAAGAAAACAAAATCGAAAAAGCCAGGGAGGTCATTGATTTGGCCATGACCAACCTTCCGGTGGACCGGTATGCCTTCTACACGTTCGTGGAGCCCTTCCTGGATGGATACTATAAGGTAGGCGAAACCACAAAGGCAAGGAAGCTCTTCGACACACTAATTGGCATCTACAAGGACCGGCTCGATTATTACGAAAGCTCCTCCCTTGACCAGCAGTACGAACAGATCGAAGAAATCCTGTCCGACATGGAGGCTTACAAGCGCGTAATTGACATCGCCATTGAGAATGATGACAGGGAGCTGGCAGAGAAGGAAACCCAGTCATTCAACGATCAACTGGACCGATTCGGATTCTATCAGGAAAGTTTCCTGGATGAATTACCGGAGATCCCCATGGAGCCGGGACCACAGGATACCATTTCTGATTCCATAGTGCCTTAGGCCCTTTCTTTGTGAACCCGGGGGATCATACCTGTTTCCAGGAACTAAAACTAAAAATAAGGTAGAAAGTGCATCGACAGCAGGCTGCTGTAGTTCTCAGATGTACTCATTGAGAATGCCGATCAGGGTGTTGGCGTCCTGTTCGCCGCTTTGGCGCCAGACCATCTCACCTTTCTTATAGATCATAAGCGTGGGAAGCCCCTTAACCCTCAGCGCCTGGGAAAGTTCCTTGTTCTTATCCACATCGATCTTGATGACCTTTCCCTTGTCCCCAAGGGCGGCTGCTACATCCCGGAGGACCGGGTGCATGGAAGCCGATTGATCATTCCACTCAGCGTAGAAATCCAATAATACCGGTATTTCCTGATCTATGAGTTCCCCGAACTTAGACATATAACGTGCATTGGGTTACCAGCCAAAAGTAAGAAAAAATGTGAAATGCAATATAAAACCTACTGTAAATAGGGAGTTTGCGAATTAAATTCAACTCATTCCGGTTTTGCGAAGCCGTATCACCGTTATCTCAGGCCAAATTCCAACACGGCCGGGATAACCCAGAAAACCGAATCCCCGGTTCACATTGATAAATTGTCCCATTTCCTCGTAGATACCTGCCCAGTACTTATAACGCCATTTGACGGGACTCCATTTCACCCAGCCTGGTATCTCGATACCGAACTGCATTCCGTGGGTATGGCCACTCAGAGTCAGATGGTAATGCAGGTCATCGTGGATAACCTTGTCTTCCCAATGGGTGGGATCATGGCTCATCAGGATCTTAAAATCATCCGGTTTGATTCCTTCAGTCGCTTTATTCAGGTCCCCTGCCTTCTTAAAGCCCCCCCGACCCCAGTTCTCGACGCCGATAAGTGCAATCTGGGTTGCACCCCTTTTGAGATAGCGATGTTCATTGAGCAACAGATCAAATCCCATATTCTGCTGGAGATCCTTGAGATCTTCCAGGTTCTGGGCTTGTTCCTCTTCTGTATCCCAATTGTAATAGTCGCCATAATCGTGATTCCCGAGAACGGAATATTTCCCATCGGGAGCCTCCAGGGTGGCAAACAGTTCATGCCAGGGATCCATCTCGGAACTCTTGTTGTTTACCAAATCCCCTGTGAATAAAATCACATCACTTTGTTGTTCATTGATAAGGGAGACACCGTATTCGATCTTCTCCCGGTTATCAAAGCTCCCGCTGTGGATATCGGAAATCTGGGTGATTGTGTAATTGTGAAAATCCTCCGGAAGGTCTTTGAATTCAAGATCGTAGCTAAGGACCCGGAACCGGTACTTTCCCCTATACATTCCATAGAGCAAAGCACCAAAAGGTATACTTGCAATCCCAAGGGCCAGGAGGCTGAGAAACCTTCGGCGGCTCGGGAGGCTGAATTCTGTAGCTGTCCCAAATATTTTTTTATACCCCGCCAACAAAATGCGGACAAGGTCCTCAGAAAAAAGAAAGAATATAGTGATCAGGTTGAAGGTCAGGATAGCGATCAAAAAGCCAAATGCGTAGCTTTTTGGCCTGTTGAGAACGCGCCCGGTGTCATCTGCGAAGGTAAACTGGTATATGAAGTTCCCCAGGACCAATAAAGCAATTAGGGAATATAGATAATAAAGCCATGGGTAGCGTGTTCCCGACTTTAGGGCCTGTAAGGTGTAGAGCCCCATGGACAGGTAAACAATAACAAAAATAATCCAGCGCAGCATTGATCTTTCTTTTGGCAAATATACCTTTTTTAGACCTCTCCTTACCCGGAGGACTTCGATTTGAGTCGGGTCACAAGCCGGTCCAGAATGCCTGGGTCCACCCCCGGGGCGCTTCCTTCCCGTAAGAGTGAAGGAGTATTGAGCCGCGGGCCTGCAAACAGTTCCGGAGTCCCGCTGGAGATGGCACTGAGATGAATTGCCTCAAAGCCTTTATTGGTAAACTGATGTACATTCTCAGGTCGGATCCCGCCACCGGGCATAATGCCACAATGGGTCCTGGCCGCGAGTTGTTCCAGAAGCGGAAGGCCTTTTACAGCCGCAGGAGCCTGACCACTGCTCAGGATGGTCTGTACGCCAAGGGCTTCAAGTTGGGGGACTGCTTCCTTCCAGTCTGCCAAACGATCAAAGGCCCTGTGAAAGGTCAGGTGGGCAGGCCCTACAGCCTCAGCGAGGAGTTTCATCCGCTGCTGGTCCAGGCGGCCATCCGGCAACAGGCATCCCGTGGCAAAACCTTCATACCCAAGCCCCCGGCAGTAATCGATATCGAAAAGCATTTGTGTGAAGACTTCCTCCGGGTAGGTAAAGTCTCCGCTCCTTGGCCGAATCAAAACATGGACCGGGATCTGCACCGCACCCCTGACAGCCTCCAGCAATCCGGGAGAGGGAGTTACCCCCCCTACAGCGAGTTCAGAACATAGCTCCAACCGGTCAACCCCTGCTTTTTCAGCAATTCGCGCATCTGCCACGGAAGTAACGCAAACTTCGATCTTCATTCCATATCTTTAAGAAGCTAAATGTAATTCCTTCTGTTCATGCACCGAAGAAAATTCCTTAAGAATTCTGCACTGGGATCAGCAGCTGTGGTAGGCAGCAGTGCTGTAATTTCCTGCAAAAATGAAACGGACACCAATCCTGTTAAAATTTCTGACCCATCTGGCCCGGTAGCCATTTGCACCTGGGATTTTGGCAATGCAACAGCCAAAGCCTGGTCTATCCTGGAATCGGGGGGCAGCGCCCTGGATGCTGTGGAAGCTGGTGTCCGGGTGGAAGAAGCAGATCCGGAAAACCAAACAGTGGGACTGGGAGGTAGGCCGGACCGGGACGGCATTGTAAGCCTGGACGCCTGTATTATGGATGCCAAGGGGAATTGCGGAGCTGTGATGGGCCTGGAAGGCTACGTACAGGCTGTTTCTGTGGCACGGCGTGTGATGGAAAAGACCCCACATGTAATTCTCGTTGGAGATGGAGCGGCCCAATTTGCTATGGAACAAGGCTTTCAGCCCAGGGACCTGCTAACGGAGCAGTCCCGAAAAGAGTGGTTGGAGTGGCGTAAAACTGCCCGGTATACCCCTGTGATCAATATCGAAAACCACGACACCATCGGCATGCTGACCCTTGACGACAAAGGCCAACTGGCCGGTGCCTGTACAACCAGCGGCATGGCATACAAAATGCGTGGTCGCGTAGGGGATTCCCCTGTTATCGGAGCTGGTCTGTTTGTGGATCATGAAGTGGGGGCTGCCACCGCAACCGGCGTTGGGGAAGAGGTGGTTCGAACAGTGGGAAGTTTTCTGATCGTTGAACTTATGAGGCAGGGAAAGAGCCCGCAGGAAGCCTGTGAAGAAGGGGTCAGGCGCATCCTGGCGCGGAAAAATGGGAAGCCTGATTTTCAGATTGGATTTATTGCCATCAATACAGCCGGTGAAACAGGTGGCTACTGCATTCATCCGGGATTTAGTTACCGACAGTACGATCTTAACGGGCATCGAAATACTCCTTCAGCCAGTTACCTGAATTCCTCAGAATCTTAGTAGCTTTGAGGACCTCGAAACCCCCTTTATATGTCTGAAAAGAAGCGATTGTTCCTGCTAGATGCCTATGCCCTTATATTCAGGGGATATTACGCCCTGATCAAAAACCCAAGGATCAATTCCAAAGGGATGGATACTTCCGCCATCATGGGGTTCATGAATTCCCTGTTCGACGTGATCAAACGGGAAAAACCGGATCATCTGGCCGTATGTTTTGATAAGGACGGGAGTGCTGAGCGGACCGAGCTTTTCCCCGAATACAAGGCAAACCGTGATGAAACCCCGGATGCCATACGGGTTGCTGTTCCATGGATACAGAAAATCCTCAGTGCCATGCACATCCCCTGCATCGAAGTATCCGGCCTGGAAGCAGATGACATCATAGGCACCCTTGCCAAACAAGCTGAGAAAGAAGGCTATCAGGTATTTATGGTAACCCCCGACAAGGACTTTGGACAACTGGTATCGGAAAATATATTTATGTACCGTCCATCCCGAATGGGAAATGGCATCGAGATATGGGGAATCCCAGAGGTACAGAAGCGGTTTGGCGTTGAAAAGCCCGAACAGGTTATCGATTATCTGGGGATGATGGGAGACAGCAGCGATAATATTCCCGGCCTTCCCGGTGTGGGTGATAAAACCGCCAAGAAATTCATCGATCAATTTGGATCCCTGGAAGCCCTGCTCGAAAATACGGATCAGCTGAAAGGAAAGATGAAAGAACGTATCGAACAGAATGCAGAAATAGGACGGTTATCCAAAAAGCTGGCTACCATTTGCGTTGATTGTGAAGTACAGTTCGACGAAACGGACTACGAGTTGAGCGTACCGGATAGCCAGAAAGTGCAGGAGCTATTTGAAGAATTGGAATTTCGCCGGCTCAGGGAGCAGTTCCTGAAGATCTTCTCCGGGGATCCTGTGGATACCGCAACCCAGGTGAGCAGTACAGAGACTGCCCGTAAGCAAAAAAGGGAAGCAGGAGGCGGCCAGTTCTCCCTTTTTGGGGAAGAAACATCCGAGGGAAAGGTGTCAGAGTATTCAGGACGCAGGTCCATTTCGGATGTAGAACATCTATATCAGCCGGTAGATTCCGGCATTGCTCTGCGGTTGTTTATTCAGAAGCTGATGGGTCAAAAAACCGTATGCTTCGATACGGAGACCACCTCCCTCGATCCGCTGGAAGCAGAACTCGTTGGGATTGCTTTTAGCTGGGAAACCCATAAAGGATATTACGTGCCTTTTCCGGAGGAACGGGAAACGGCCCAGGAACTACTGGAATCCCTGCGCCCGTTTTTTGAATCGGAAAGCATCGAAAAAGTAGGACAAAACCTGAAATACGACATCAAGGTATTGCATGGTTATGAGGTAGTAGTTAAGGGGCGCCTGTTCGACACCATGCTGGCCCACTACCTGATCAATCCGGATATGCGGCATAATATGGATGTCCTGTCGGAAACCTATCTCAATTACCAACCAGTATCTATCACAGAACTCATCGGCAAGAAGGGTAAAAATCAGTTAAGCATGCGGGAGGTACCCCTGGAGCAGGTAGTTCAATACGCAGTGGAAGATGCCGACATTACCCTGCAGCTGGCCCGGCAGTTTGCTCCGGAGCTGGAGGAAGCCGGGGTGGTAAAATTATTCCGGGATATTGAAATCCCTCTATTACGTGTACTGGCGGCCATGGAACTGGAAGGGATCAACCTGGACACAGGATTCCTGAATAAACTCTCCACGGATCTCGAGGGTGACATCAAATCTCTGAAAGAACAAATCTATGAGGCGGCGGGGGAAACCTTTAATATAGGTTCTCCAAAACAATTGGGGGAAATCCTTTTCAATAAGCTGAAACTGGTCGACAAGCCAAAAAAGACACGCACGGGTCAGTACTCCACTGCAGAGGAGGTACTTTCAGGTCTGGCAAAGGACCATCCTATAATCAAGGATGTACTCGAATACCGGGGTCTTGCCAAACTAAAAAGCACCTACGTGGATG
>JARRLI010000046.1:0-10131 GCA_037387145.1 Robiginitalea sp.
GGACAACCCGGATGGGAAAAAATAGGCTTCCAGTGGACTGAAAGCCGTCTGGATCACCCCATTGAGAGCTCTTTCGCAGGAAATCAAACAGTCTGCTGTACGCATAACACAAGACCTGGATATCCCATTCACTGTGGGGATACGAACCGGGGATACCTCCCAGAGCGAAAGGGCCCGGCAGCGAAAACAACTGCCGGACCTGTTGATAACCACCCCGGAGAGCCTGCAACTCCTGCTCGCTACCAAAGGATATGCCAGGGCTTTTCGGGATTGTTTTGCTATTGTAGTGGACGAATGGCATGAGTTGCTTGGGAGCAAGCGAGGGGTGCAAATGGAACTGGCCCTCTCCCGGCTCAAAACAGTCTGTCCTTCCCTTCGTATCTGGGGGATTTCTGCCACCATAGGAAACCTTGACCAGGCAAGGGAAGTATTGCTGGGGCCCGGATCATCAGCCCTTGGGAATTCGATCCTGATTCGCGCCCAACTGGACAAAAAAATCACCGTCAGGAGTCTGTTGCCGGAGAAAATAGAGACCTTCCCATGGCGCGGGCATATAGGCCTTCAATTGCTTGATTCGATCATTCCCATCATCCGTGAGAGCAAAACTACCCTGATCTTTACCAATACCCGCGGGCAATGCGAAATCTGGTTTCAAAAGATCCTCGAACGCTATCCGGATCTGGCCGGTGAAATCGCCATGCACCACGGGAGCATAAACAAGGACACACGCCTATGGGTAGAGCAGGCAATACGCAATGAAAGTCTTAAAGCTGTGGTCTGTACCTCCAGCCTGGATCTGGGGGTGGATTTTGCACCTGGGGAAACCGTGATCCAGATCGGAGGGCCCAAGGGAGTGGTAGAGGCCGCAGCCTTGCAGCGGACCGTGCGGGGTGAGGGAATCGAGGATCGCATACCCTATCTGAACAGTTTTGACGTTTTGGTGCAATACCTCACAACGCTTGCTGTTTCTGACGGGTTCCATCCGGAAGAAATCTACAGGGAAGTGTGTCAAACCTTTTGCTACCAGGCGATGTCCCGGGAGCAATGGGAATGGTTGTTAAATTTCCTGGTGCTTGGCAGTCAGAGCCTCCAAAGCTATGATGAATACAAGAAAATAGCCGTGCTGGATGATGGCCTGCTCAAGGTTACCAACCGGGGTGTAGCCATGAGGCATCGCTTCCAGATCGGCACCATCGTAGGCGATGCAAATCTGGCAGTCCGTTATCAGAAGGGAGGATATATCGGCTCCATTGAAGAGTGGTTTATTTCCAAACTAAAGCCGGGGGATGTATTCACCTTCGCCGGGAGGAACCTCGAATTTATCAGGATCAGGGAGATGCAGGTACTGGTCAAAAAATCCTCCAGAAAAACAGCTAAGGTCCCCAGCTGGATGGGTGGTCGGCTAACACTCTCGGCCCAGATGTCTGAATTGCTGAGGCGTGAATTGTATTCCGCAAGCCTACCTGATGAGGAAAAGTCGGCTGAAATCCGGTTCCTAGCCCCCCTGTTTGAACGACAGCAATGGGAAAGCCTGGTTCCGGGACCCGATGAATTCCTGATAGAAACCTTCCATACCAGGGATGGCTATCACCATATTTTCTATCCCTTTGAGGGGCGGTTTGTCCACGAAGCCATGGCCAGTCTGCTGAGTTACCGCATCAGCCTGCTGGCTCCCATAACCTTTTCGCTAGCCTATAACGACTATGGTTTTGAACTCCTTTCAGACCAGAAAGTCGATATGCAAATGGTGCTGGACAATGATCTGTTTACAGCAGAATATCTTATGGATGATTTAAAGAAAAGCCTCAACAGCACCGAAATGGCCCGCCGTAAATTCCGGGACATCGCGGTGATCAGTGGGTTGGTTTTTTCCGGGTATCCAAGGAAGGGCATCAAAATGAAACACCTCCAGAGTAATTCACAATTGCTCTTTGAGGTATTCCGGGATTATGAACCAGACCACCTGCTCTACCAGCAAGCCTTCCGTGAAACCTTTGAGCACCAACTGGAAGAAGGTCGGCTTCGTCTGGCGCTGGAGCGCATTGCCTCCCAGCAGATCGTTTGGATGCCATGTGAAAACCCAACCCCTTTTTCCTTCCCTATTATAACAGACCGGCTCCGGGAAAAACTCTCCAGTGAAAAACTGGCGGATAGGATACAGCGGATGACGCGTATCCTGACACGACAGCGCAGGCGTTGAAATTCTTTTTTTCACCCCGTCTATTTGATACCTTTGAAGACATGACGCATTTGGTGGACTTTGGCGGAGAACGGCTCATTTTGCATCCCTGGGGAGCTGTGTATTGGGAAAGGAAAGACACCTTGTGGATCAGCGATGTACACCTTGGTAAAATCAGCCATTTCCGTAAATATGGGGCAGCAGTACCCCGTAAAGCCCTGCACCGGAATTTCGAGCGTCTGAACGGCCTGCTGAAGTACTTTGAACCCAGTACCATCTGTTTCCTTGGGGACCTCTTCCATTCACACCTGAACCGGGAATGGGAATTATTTAGGCAATGGGTGCTGAATTGTCCCGCAACACTCCAACTGGTCATGGGCAACCACGATATCATCTCCCCCATTCAATATGAGAAACTGGGCATAACCTGTGTTGATTTCATGGAGACAACTCCCTTCCTTCTGACCCATCACCCCCAGGAATCCTTTGAGGGTTATAACATCTGCGGCCATATCCACCCGGCTGTACGATTACAGGGAGCAGGACGGCAGCGACTTAGATTGCCCTGTTTCTTCATGAACGGCCGGCAAATGATCCTGCCTGCATTCGGCTCCTTTACGGGAAGCCATGTGATGGAAGCATCCCCGGGAGATCGCATTTTCGCACTGGCAGATAATGAGATCGTTGCCCTTACAACTGCAGAAGGCAAATCTTCCTAGGTTATTTGCATCTTTCTAAAATATTCATCCCCCATTTGAGAAGATAGTTTTGTACAGGCCGGTTTTGCCTTGTACTTTTGCATAAATTTCAGCCTTTGAGTCTGGAACATATCCGGCAACGCTTTACACAGGCCCCTGCTTTCAGGGATCTGCAGGAAGCTATTGCCCAACCTAAGACCTCGATCGATCTCAGAGGCGTGTCGGGATCTGCCCTTTCCTTCCTCCTGGCAGAAACATTCACAGAGCAAAAATTACCCGTGCTGGCCATTTTCAATGATAAGGAAGAGGCTGCCTACTACCTGAATGACCTGGAGGAAATGATCTCCTCAGAAGATGTGCTTTTCTACCCGGGGAGTTACCGAAGGCCCTATGAGATCGAAGAGACGGACAATGCAAATGTACTCCTCCGGGCCGAAGTGCTCAACCGCATCAATTCCCGGAAGAAACCTGCCTTGATCGTCAGTTATCCCGACGCCCTTTTCGAAAAAGTAGTTACCCGGAAAGAACTGGAACGGAACACCCTTAAAATAAACACGGGGGACACCCTTTCGCTGGATTTTCTAAATGAGGTGCTCTTTGAATATCATTTCAAACGGGTGGATTTTGTGAGTGAACCAGGAGAGTTTTCGGTCAGGGGTGGTATCGTGGACGTGTTTTCCTTTTCCCATGATGAGCCGTACCGGATCGAATTCTTCGGGGACGAGATAGACAGCATTCGAAGCTTTGATGTTGAAAGCCAGCTCTCGACGAACCGGATTAAGAAAATCACTATTATCCCCAATGTGGCGGACAAGATCCTGCACGAGGCACGCGTAAGTTTCCTAGAATATATCTCCCCAAAAACCATAGTACTGCTCAAAAATCCCTCGCTTTGCGAAGGCCGGTTGAACCAATTATTCGGCAAGGCTAAGGAGGCATTTAAGACCCTGCCTTCAGAGATATCGCACGCTAACCCGGAGGATTTGTTTCTGGATGGTTCCGATTTTCGGCAGACCCTGGAAAGGTATCGGAAACTCTTCCTGGAAGGCCCCGTGCATGAAGACTATTCCAACAGCGTTCAGATCGAAATCCCAACACGGCCCCAGCCTGCATTCAACAAACACTTTGACCTCCTGCTCGAAAAGCTGAGGGAAAACAAGGAAGGCGGGATGCGGAATTTCATTTTCTGTGCCACAGATCAGCAGGCGCGGAGATTCCGGGATATTTTCGAGGAAATCGGACAGGAAGTACCCTATACGGCCATAGTTCATCCCCTTTTCCAGGGCTTTGAATCACCACAGCTCAAGCTTTGCTGTTATACCGATCATCAGATCTTCGAACGCTATCATCGCTTCCACCTGAGAAATGGGTACGCCAAGAAACAGGCCATTACACTAAGGGAACTGAACAAGCTTGAAGTAGGGGATTATGTTACCCATATAGACCACGGGATCGGAAAATTCGGCGGCCTGCAGAAAATTGAAGTGGAGGGCAAAATGCAGGAAGCCATTAAACTCGTCTACGGGGACAGGGACATATTGTATGTAAGTATTCATTCCCTGCACAAAATTGCCAAATACAATGGCAAGGATGGGGCTGCCCCAAAGATATACAAGCTGGGGTCCGGCGCCTGGAAGAAACTGAAACAAAAAACCAAAAAACGGGTCAAGGAACTCGCCTTCGACCTGATCCAGGTTTATGCCAAACGCCGCATGCGAAAGGGTTTTAAATACGGCCCCGACAGCTATCTGCAACACGAACTGGAGGCTTCCTTTATCTTTGAGGACACCCCTGACCAGAGCTCGGCTACCGAAGCCATCAAAAAGGACATGGAGCATGAACGCCCTATGGACCGCCTGGTTTGTGGAGATGTCGGCTTTGGAAAGACCGAGGTAGCCATACGGGCTGCTTTCAAAGCCGTCGACAACGGGAAACAGGTCGCGGTGCTGGTGCCGACGACCATTCTGGCCTTTCAGCACCACCGCACTTTTTCTGAACGCCTGCAGGACATGCCGGTTACCGTGGATTATCTGAATCGCTTCCGGTCCGCCAAAGATCGCCGAAGCCTTCTTGAAGGCCTGGCCTCGGGGAGTCTGGACATAGTGATCGGCACGCATCAACTGGTCGGAAAAAATATCGCATTCAAGGATCTTGGTCTGCTCATTGTAGACGAAGAACAAAAATTTGGCGTGGCCGTTAAGGACAAACTGAAAGCGCTTAAGGAAGATGTGGATGTGCTCACACTCACAGCCACCCCCATCCCGAGAACTTTGCAGTTTAGTCTTATGGCGGCCCGGGACCTTTCTATTATCAATACCCCTCCGCCCAACCGCTATCCCATCGAAAGCCGTGTTATCCGGTTTAACGAATCGGCGATCCGCGATGCAATTATTTACGAAATCCAGCGGGGAGGACAGGTATTCTTTGTCCACAACCGGATTGAAAACATTCGGGAAGTAGCCGGCATGCTCCAGCGGCTCGTCCCGGATGCGAAGATTGGGATAGGCCACGGACAGATGGAAGGAAGAAAATTAGAGCAGCTCATGCTTTCTTTTATGAATGGGGAATTCGATGTGCTGGTCTCAACGACCATCATTGAGAGTGGCCTGGATGTAACCAATGCCAACACCATCTTCATCAACAATGCAAACAATTTTGGGCTGAGTGATTTGCATCAGATGCGCGGACGTGTTGGCCGGAGCAATAAAAAAGCGTTTTGTTATTTCATCACCCCACCCTATGAGGTCATGAACACGGAGGCTCGTAAACGAATTCAGGCCCTGGAGCAATTCACCGAATTGGGAAGCGGATTCAATATTGCCATGAAAGATCTGGAAATCAGGGGGGCCGGGGATTTGCTGGGAGGAGAACAAAGCGGCTTTATAAATGAAATCGGTTTTGAAACCTATCAGAAGATCCTCTCAGAGGCCGTGGAGGAGCTCAAGGAAGCGGAGTTCAAAGACCTTTTTGAAGGGGAGGATGCCCGCAAGGTCTCCTATGTCAGGGATATTCAAATTGACACCGATATGGAGCTGCTTTTCCCGGATCAGTACATCAACAATGTCTCAGAACGCCTGAGCCTGTATTCCGAATTGAATGAAATTGAGGATGAGCAGCAACTCCGGGACTTCCGTGCCAGGCTTGAAGATCGTTTCGGACCCTTGCCCCATCAGGCCGCTGACCTGCTGGACTCGGTCCGCCTGAAGTGGAAAGCCACCGCACTTGGTATTGAAAAACTGATTCTAAAGCAGGGCAAATTCGCAGGCTATTTTATCGGCGACCAGGAGTCCGAATTCTACCAGTCAGCAGATTTTGGGAAGATCCTCAGGTATATACAGTCAAATCCGAATGAAGGACGGCTAAAAGAAAAGAAAACCAGAAATGGACTTCGGCTTTTGCTGGTGATCGAGCAGGTGGATTCCATACAAAACGCCCTGAACGCCCTCAACCCCATTTCCGCTGAAGTAGCTGCGGAAATCTCCTGATTCGCAGCCCGAACACCAATTCCCGGGGTTTGGACCCAGACAGGTTCTACCTTGAAGTAAGTGGGAAACTTCATTCCAGGTTAGGACTCACCCTAAATAGCTATCTTTAGTTCCCCGGAAAAACCCTTGATATGAGAAAACTTCTTTCTTTATTATTAGTATCAGCCCTGTCCACATCTCTAAGTCAGGCGCAACAAGTCGATTCGCTTTACCTGGCCAAGCACTTTGACCTGAAGGAATACCATGTCCCTATGAGGGACGGGGCCGAGCTCTTCACAGTGGTATACACCCCCAAAGACACCTCCGTGGATTATCCGATACTGATGAACCGCACCTGTTATAATGCCTCCGGGTATACCAACTTCCAATTCAGTGGATATCCTTCGGATTTTATCGTTCGGGACGGGTATATCTTTGTATTCCAGGATGTGCGCGGAAGATATATGAGCGATGGGAGTTTCGACAACATGCGGCCCAACATTCCGGGTAACGATGTCCGCGACAAGGATGCTGTGGATGAGAGCTCAGACACCTACGACACCATCGAATGGCTGCTGAACAATATCGACAACAATAATGGAAAGGTAGGTATGTATGGGATTTCCTATCCCGGATTCTACACGGCTGCGGCCCTTCCCGATGCCCACCCGGCCCTGAAGGCTTCCTCCCCGCAGGCCCCAATTTCAGACTTCTTCTTTGACGATTTTCACCATCAGGGAGCATATCTTCAAAGCTACACAGCAGCCTTTGCTGTTTTCGGGTATCAGAAAGAAACAAGGACCAGGGATCCGTGGTATATAGAAAAGATCCGCCGCTTTTATGGGAACCCGGCTTCAGATGGATATGAGTTTCACCTGTCACAGGGACCTTTGAAGAATATTACCGAGAAGTACCATCACGACAATTTCTTCTGGAAACAAATCGTGAGCCATCCCAACTATGATGAATTCTGGCAAAAACGAAACATCCTGCCGCATCTGAAAGGGATTGATCATGCGGTAATGACCGTAGGGGGCTGGTTCGACGCAGAAGACCTTTACGGCCCGCTGAACATTTACAAATCCATCGAAGCCGAGAATCCCAAGGCCAGGAACACCATTGTTATGGGGCCCTGGGACCATGGGGGATGGGCACGGGAGCGCGGAAAGACCACCCACAATCATATCTATTTCGGGGATAGTATATCTACCCATTTTCAGAAGGAAGTGGAACGCCGGTTCTTCAGCTATCACCTGAAAGGAGGAGAAGACCCTGCCCTGCCGGAAGCCTACATGTTCGACACCGGCACCAAGGAATGGAAAAGCTTCGGGCAATGGCCTCCAGAAGAAGTAAAGCCGACTTCTCTGTATTTCGGGGCAAACGGCACCTTGTCGATTGGGGCCCCCCTGGATGAAAAAGCCGTTTTTGAGTACCTCAGCGATCCCAGCAAACCTGTTCCATATACCTCCCAGACCGAAGGGCTGACCTTTACTCCGCGCCGCTATATGAGTGACGATCAGCGGGAAGCTTCAAGGAGGCCGGACCGGCACCGACGCAGATTTCATAGTTAAATTAATCGATGTCTACCCGGGCGATCATCCCAATTACGAACACAATCCAGAGAACATAGTGATGGGTGGATATCAACAATTGGTGCGGGCTGAAGTATTCCGCGGTCGTTTTAGAAATAGCTTTGAAGAACCGGAGCCATTCACGCCGGGAGAAGTCACTGACGTGAACTTCAGGCTTCAGGATATATTGCACACCTTTAAGACTGGACACCGCATCATGATCCAGATCCACAGTACCTGGTTTCCGTACATTGATCGCAATCCGCAGAGCTATGTGGAGAATATCTTCGAAGCTGATGAAGCTGATTTTATTAAATCCACTATCCGCGTCCATGGGAGTTCTGTGATCGAGGCCGGGGGCAGGGTGGAATGCTGTGACCCCTCCCCGGCAAGTATGCAGCTTGAAGGATATATCAAAGGCTAAAAACAGGGAGGCCTGCGGTGTTCTCAAAGCAGACTAAAGAGATTTCAATTCCTTTACCACTGAAAATGCGGTGTTGACCTGATGGTCGTCTACCAGTATGGTAAATTCATTCGTGGTGGAGATGACTTCATAAAGCACGACCCCCTCCCATGCAAGGCGCTGAAAAATGAAATAATAGATGCCCGGAACTGAGACATTTTCTGCCGGAAGCTTCACAGTGATGGAGGAAAGGTTCTCGGCTTTCTGGGTCAGCCTCTCAAGGCGGAAATAGTCCTCCACCACCTCGTTTAGGCTGTTGCTTATAACGATATTCAATTCATTTACCCCCCTGGAGGAGGTGTAAAATACATCTTGCTTTTGCTGTACCTCTACCAGGAGCTTCATTTGGTTTTGCAGGATGGTATCCGAAACAAGAAAAGTATAATCGGTCAGGGAGGATCGCACGGTAATTTCACCAATATTCTTTAAGACCTTTACGATGCGGTGCGTTGCCCGGAATTCCAGATTGTCTGAGAGGCGTTTCAGAGCCATCACTACTGCACCACTTCGAATCTCCTTTCCCAATTGATCTTCAATCTCTGGGCGCATCTGTCGTGCCAGGGAGGTAAGGTTAATAATCCCCTGCCCCAAAGCTGATTGTAAAAATGGCTTCCCTTTAATGTGGGCTTCAACAGCGGCTGCAATGGTTTTCATAACTCCAATTTGAAACAAATTTAACATCCTGTTGCATAACAAACAATTTATTAAAAATGGTAGAATGCATTTTTTATATGTGTCAACTGGTATCCTGCTGATTTCTTCTTTAATTGGATAATGTCAAACCGCACGGCTACCTCCAGCTTTCGTTCCCTGACGAAGTGGTCAGCAGCGATCACAAGCCTTTTTATTTTAGGCTTAGAGATACTCGCAGAGAGTGCCTCGTAGAAATCTTCCGTCCGGGTTTTCACTTCTACCACAGCCAGGCAATCCTGCTGGAGTGCCAGGATATCGATTTCCGCCTTTCTATATCTATAATTGCGCTCCAGGATGCGGTATCCCTTTGACCTTAAATAGGATACGGCCACCGCCTCCCCTGCCATACGGTCATACTAAGGCCCGGGACAATGCGTTTTGAATTTGCCCCTAACCCCCTGAACCTAGTTTAAAGCCTACATTAGCTATGGAGTATTTTGTGAATTGTAATACGGCCCCGTTAGCACCGTATACAGCTCCATTAGACCGGCAGCAGGTGGAACACTTGTTCCGCAGGGCCGGCTTCAGTGCTTCAGTACAAACCGTAGCTCAAGCCTCAGGTGGATCCGCCAATGCCCTGGTAGACGGCCTGATCAATGAGGCATTGACCATGCCTCCCCTCCCTGCTCCTGAATGGGCAACCTGGAATCGGGACAATTACCCGGAGGACAATGATCTGGCCAGACCTGTCATTAGGACCCAAATCGAAAGCCAGAAGCTCGACTACACCATGGGATTGCTGAATAACAATCTCAGGGATCGCCTAAGTTTTTTCTGGAGCAACCACTTTGTGACGGAACTGGATATCTATGAAAGTCCGGCTTTCCTGTATGAATATTTTGAATGCCTTCAGCGGAATGCCCTGGGAAATTTCAAAACATTCGTAGCTGAAATAGGTCTTACCAATGCCATGCTTTTCTACCTGGATGGTGCCTACAATAACGGGCAAAATCCCAATGAGAATTACGCACGGGAACTCTATGAGCTGTTCACCCTTGGAGAAGGAAACGGATATACGGAAGAAGATGTGGTCGAGACTTCAAGGGCACTATCAGGTTATACA
>JARRLI010000047.1:0-7052 GCA_037387145.1 Robiginitalea sp.
TGTGAACTCAGGGTTAGGGGAATACTAAAGAGCAGTGCCAATAGTATCCTAAAAGAGGGCTGCAGGCCGGGACTACCGATTTGTTTCATGGCTTGGTTTATCAATAAGGCCAAAAAAGTACAAAACCGCAGGCATTTCTGGTAATAATCCGGGGAGAAGTTAGGATTTTCAAACAGGAAAGTATAACTGGGTCTGCAGGATAGAGCAGAAAGTCTCCGGTTCAGCCGGTATAATGCCCGGGCACGGATAGCCGGTGGCACGCCTTGCTGGGTAGGAATTGTCTATCAGGTTATTGGCAGCCAGGCTTTGCTTGGAACAAACCTCAAGAAGGTGTTGTTTTTAACATTTTATCTCACTCTCCAGGTTCGAATATTGAAACTTCCTAATCCCACCTTTGAAGGTTGAAGTTATGCAGACGTAGCCCTTCCCCCCTTGATGCCTCAGCCCTGCTTAAAGATGCGGACATAGTCAATTATGAATTCCTGGGGGAATATGGAATCATCGATCTCCGGGCCCCCGAACTTCCCGCCTATAGCCAAATTCAGGATTAGATAAAAAGGCTGGTCAAAAGGCCAGACCTCCTCTGTCCTTTCTTCGGGAGCAAAGGTGTACAGCAGTTCCCCATCCACAAAAAAGCGGATCTTTTCGGGGTCCCATTCCATGGCGTAGATGTGAAAACCCTCCTCAATATCGGGAATCCCTGTCTTTTTTGTGTTTACCGAATTTCCATAGCTGTCAGATGTATGCAGGGTTGTAAATATGCGTCCCGGTTCCTTGCCCACATATTCCAGCACATCTATTTCGCCACACCGGGGCCAGCCTACTTCGCCAATATTGGATCCGAGCATCCATATAGCGGGCCAAACTCCCTTTCCTGTAGGTATTTTTGCTCTTGCTTCCAGCCGGCCGTACTGAAAATCCATTTTACCCTGGGTAGTAATACGGGTAGAGGTGTAAACAGAATCTGATTTACGAGCTGTAATAATGAGGTAACCGTCCTCCAGACGGTGGTTGGATCTGGTGTATACCTGTTCCTCCTCATTGCCCCAACCACAAATTTCAGGACATCCGTCCCCCAAATCATAATTCCATAATTCAGAAGAAAGTTCACTTCCTTCAAACTCATCAGCCCAATAAGCCTCCTGGGGACCGGAACAGGCCACTATGAAACTCACTGATAAATAAACTAGGTATCTCATTGATAATTAATTTTTATACGTTAGGCGACTTGGCAATCTGCTGGAAGCGCACTAAGACCCTGTTGTCACTGCAAACCATTCTTATTATCTTGATTAAGTTGAGCCCAACTTCTTTCGTTCCTCCAATTGTTGGCGAATCTCATTGGCACGCTTTTCCGTTACATCATACTTCCGCATAACAAGCATCGCGACAATGGTACCCGCCATGGGGAAGAAGCAAAAGAATGCAAGCATCCCATCCACAGCGGACTGTTGCTCTGTGGTAGGGAGATCCGGATTAAAGCCCACAAAGGCAATAATAAGTCCGCTGAGCGCCCCTGCAATTGCAAAACCAACCTTTACCATCCACCAGTAAATAGCCCCAAAAATCCCCTCTCGGCGTTTACCTGAATTGAGTTCATCAATATCTATTATATCAGCCGTCATCGACATCATTATGGTAAACAAACTACCTATGCCGAAAGAAAAGAATGGCAGGCCAATAATATACATCCATGGTTTACCTGGAACGAAGAGAAAGTACAACATGATATAACCAACCACTGAAATAGACTGGGCCAGCATAAAGGCTTTTTTCTTTCCCATGACCCTTGCCATCCGGGCTACTATCGGGATTACGATAAAAGTAGTGCCCAATGCCCCCAGGCATCCGAATAAGGACACCCAGACCCCTGATGCGTCAGCATCGCCATTAAATAATTTGTACACAACCACGAAAAATGTAAGTGCGGCAACCGTATTAAAGGCATTAAAGATCAAGAACGTGGCAATACATATTTGTCTAAACTGTTTTATTTTAAAGGCCTCCTTAAAACTGTCCAATATTTTCTTCAGGCTATTGCCAATATTGGAGGCATTCAAGGGTTCATAGTTTTCCTTAAGGGTCGATTTACTCTTTAGAAAAATGGCCGGAACCATCGCACAAATGGCACATGGAATGGCAACCCAGATAGCCAGTTCACGAACGGCTACATCGGCAGAAGGAAACCAATCGGGATCGTACATGATGACCCAAAACCATGGAGCAATAACCCAGGCCCATTGTCCTATCCACTGGGCAACGGCCATAATATCCGTACGTTCGTGAAAATCGTCACTCATTTCATAACCCATAGCCACATATGGAACACTAAAAAAGGTCAGCCCCAGGTAAAAGACAATAGACCACAGAAAAAAATACCAGAAATTAAATTGCAATGAGTTCTCAGCATATAGCTGCCACATAAAAATAAACGCCACCCCCATTATCAGCCCTCCAAGCAGTACATACTGTTTTCGCCTTCCCCATTTGGACTTGGTATTATCCGAGACATAGCCCATAATTGGGTCTGTGATGGCATCAAAAATCCTTGGAAAAAAATAGATAAGCGACCACATCCAGCCGGGAAATCCCAGATCTTCCACAAGAACGACCATAAAAATTCCAAGAATGGCCGGGAACATCTGATTGGCCAGCATGCCAATGCCGAAAGCTACCTTATCGCCAAAAGGAACCTTAACAGAGGCAGGGTTAGTTGGGTCGCTCATATTGATTTGGTTTGATTGGTTTTACTATTTGATTAGAATGGTTTGTATGGCCTGTGGACTTATGGTCACCATTTGGGATTGTTCACCCAGAGCAATTTCAAAATCCCTGGCAGCACCATTCTCATTTAAGACGACGACGGCGATAGAACCATCCAGGTTCTGGGCAGCGGTTACCTGCAGGGAGTCGTCAGCATTTTCCACACCGATGCGTATGGCTCCAGGTCGGATATACCGGCTGAAGTGCGCCATGGTGTAATACAGGGGTGTAAAATAGACCTCATCCTGTTCGGGGTCTACGATCACAGGAGCTATACACCAGTTCTCAAACCAATTCGGGCCGCCCCGACGGTCCAGGACCATGTTCCAGTCGATCCAGCCATCCACCCAGTTGTTGAGGCAGCCGATGATGTCCCTGGCGTAACGGTACACCGGCACGTACTTGGGGTGCAGGTGTTTCTGATCCTCTGGCGCCCAGTCCCAGCCCCAGTCTGTCGCCTCCTTGGACCAGTACCAGGCATCATCCTGCCATTTGGGGACTTCCGCATCCACACAGCCTTCCGATTGGATAAGGTGCTTGTCTGGTGCTTTTTCGTGGGCATATTGCAATTCTTCGGGGAAGACTTCATAAGTGCTGGCGTACCAATGCACGGCCGTTCCGTCAAAATATCGGGAAGCGGTCTCATCCCGGAACATCTCATCCACCCACTCATTTAAATGCTCCCGATTCTGGTCGTACCCGAGCACCTTTACGTCATGCCCGTCCTGTTCGAGACGGGGCCCCAGGTGATTCACCACAAAATCCGTCATTTCCTTGGGGCTGAAATGCATGCTTTCCCAGTTGTTGTCATTGCCCAGGGGTTCATTCTCAACAGTGAATCCCCAGATATCGATCCCTTCCTCCCGGTAGGCATCCAGGTATTTGGAAAAGAACAGCGCCCAGGTGTCGTAGTATTCCGGGAGTAATTTTCCACCGCGCCAGTCGTTGTTGTCCTTCATCCAGGGTGGCGCAGTCCAGGGGGAGGCCAGGATCTTAAAACCTTCTGGCGATGCTGCCATCGCATCCCGGATCATGGGGATGATGTCTTCCCGGTCTTCTTCAATAGAGAAATGCTCCAGTTGGGTGTCTCCTACTACTGGTGCATAAGAATACTGGCTCAGCGAAAAGTCGCAGGAATTCATATGGGTCCGCGTCAGGGAGTAGCGCGCCCCGTCCGCACCAAAATAGGCCTCGATGACCTTTTTCCGGTTAGCCGGGCCAAGACGGTTCAATAAAGAGGCCGAAGCTTCCGTAAACGAGCCCCCAAACCCAGTGATCTCCTGGAACCGGTTATCAGGCCTCAATGTGATCCTGGCGCCTGAAACTGCTTCCGGCATCTCAGTTACCGGGGACAGCTTGCCGCCTGCAGCGGAGGTTTCCAGGATTTCAACGGATAGGGGTTCGGGTTTCATACAGGAGCCCACGGTTAGAGAAGTTAAAAGGGCAAGGCAGAATTTGTTACATGCATTCATAGACGCTAAATTGATTGGCAGTTGGATGTTTAATCGAATAGTCCATGGGGATCATCTCAATTCACTTGCTTCCAGGGAAACATATATACTGAGGATTTCATCACTCCGTTCAAAAACCTGACGACTCAGATCGGCATTCAGGACGTATGCTTCCAGGAGGACTGATGTTCCATCTGTCTTGTTCACCTCAATCCCGGGAGTCTCCCCAAGGTAATAGACAACGGGCACCTGGCAAACCGTAAAACATAGGGAACCTGCTTTAAGTTCCAATATGCGGGAAGTACCTGAGACATCCGAATAATCAAAGGCCTTTGGAGCCAAAAGAAATTCATCTTTTCTGAGAAGGCCGGGCATAAATTGGAGCTTACCTCCAATAACAGCAACGCCAAGTTCCCCAAAACGACTCAGGATATCTTCCTTCACCTGTCCGGTCATTCCAGGCTGTTGGGCCCCTTTGAACTGAGGGGTATGCGAATATGGATCCGTTGGGAAGGCCCCGTACAGGGAAGGGGGTTTGTGTACTCCAATCCCTTCATTGATTTCATAATAGTGTTCCAGCAACCGCCCCACCAAGGAAGCGTCTGCTTCTTCTTCAATGGCCTGCACGCAACATTCCATTACGGTCAGTTGTAATTTGGATACCATATGCCAGTAAATTGATCCCAGTCCTTCATATCCAAAGAAGGTGCCTGAGCGGCCTGTAAATTCCTTATGATTGAAGACCTTCTCAAATATTTCCAGTATCCCGGCGGTCTGGCCATCGTCCAAATGCTTAAAGTCCTCTGCTGACAAGGCCTCCAGTGCGGCGTGAAGGTCCTTGGAATTGCGGAAATTACCATTGAAATGACAGGTGCCCCCTGCATCCTTTTTAACGATCTGGAGGTTTCCTTTTTCGAGCAGTTCCTGCAACAAGTCGGAACGTTTCACCTCTTCTTCAGGAATACAGTTTTTCTCCATGAAACGGGGCAGTTCCTTGTTTGGATAAAGGATGTAGCTGTACTGGTCTTCCCGGAACAAGGCACTTGCTTTAAGTGCGTCGAGAACCTCAAGGCATTCCCGTGGGGATAAGTATCCAGCACTTAGCAGGGCTACCTGCCCCTCCAGCATTTCACTCAAATAGGAAATGGAAATACCCCCGTCTTTTTCAACAGCCATCAGGTTATAGGCATGGAAGAGGTTGTCGGTGCGCTTGTTGGCTCGTATCGAATGTTCGAGATACTTCAGGGCCACTTCTGTTAATTCTTCCAGTTTGCTTATCTGAAGATTACTTTTATCACCCGAGAATGAATGTTCGTAGATTGCTTCCCTGTAGCGGCTGCCTGCCAATCCGAGCCCATCCAGTATCTGCCTGCGATCTTTGTTGTTTATCTTACCGTCCAGTTTGGCCTGATGCTGAGCCAGGGTTTGGAAGATTCCTTCAAAAAAGTCCATCAATTCAGAGGAAATCTCAACCTGGTCCACTTCTGTTTGTTCCAGCAGGGTTTTGAGGAAAGACAGGAACCTGCGCAGGTAATAAAGGGTCACCATGGAAACGCCGTTGCCAACCAGGGCGTTGTTGGCGTCATTCCATTCAGGCCGCTGGGTATTCATCCAGATACCTCCTTCCGGGATGAAATTAGACAGCTTGGCCAGCAGGGTAGCCAGGATCTTTTCAACAAAATTTACCCTGTGGATTGTATTGGCTGCGTCCCGGAGCAAAGCCCCATCAGCGCCCATAACTTCACGGTCTTCCCGGATGGAGCGATCGGAAGCCTCATCAAAATCAATCGTATCCTTCGGGTTTTTTAGCAGCGCATCATAACCTTTGATACGGTAGGGCACATTGGCATATACAAAAAGTTCCTGGTCGAAAAATGCTGAAAGGCTTCCCGGATGGTATTTTTCCGAGAACTCGAGAAATTTCAGGAGGTAAATAATCTGGTGATCTCCCCAATAACCTATATAGGACCAGGGGTCGTCTGGTTCAATGGTCTCCCAGTCAAATCCGTCCTTGGTTACCCGGTATGGATTGTACCCATCAAAGGTGCTGGCATTCAAAAACTTATGGATCATTCCATTCATAAAATCGGGATAGGAATGTGCCAGGGCCTCCCAATTCTGAAAAATATCCCGCCAATTGCCCTGGTAATCGAGTATTTTAGAACCGTCCACCTCACTGTGAGTATTGATGGAGAAGATGTTCCATGGCCTGCTCGGGTCTCCGTGCCTGCGGCTGAATTTCAGGGGAAGGTACTCCGTGGACAGACGCTTGAAATCCATGTTGTCTGCGGCTTCTGCCGACTGCTTCAATTGCGATAGGGAAAAGACATCCGGAAGCTTCTCAAGGTATGCCTGTGCAGCTGAGAAGACATTGGGGTTTGCCTGCCGGATGTAATTCTGAAAGTCCCATTTTTCAATGTTGTAGGCATCATCAAAAATCCCACCCCTCATAATGTTGAAGAGGGTATTTGAAAAATGTCGGGTGTCCCTGAGATGGTCATTGCTGCATTGCAGGCCATCCGACGCGGCGCAAAGCCGGATTAGATTTTGGGTGCCTTTTTCGATATCCTTCAGCACTTTCTCCTTCAGCCCGTGATCTTCCCGGATATCCTTTGCCAGCGCTACAATAGCCCCCTGGTCCTGGTTTACGTTGGCTACAATCATCCATTTCTTTTCTTGTCCTGAGGACAAATCGAAATTCGATTGAACAAAATAGGCGCCCTTTTCAGCTTTGACGTCCGTCTCCTGCTGCAGGGAATCCCCTTTTCTGAATGCTTCCAGCTGTAAAGATGAGACCAGACGTGTTGGGTTAGGCAATCCCAGGGACCAGGCGATGTT
>JARRLI010000048.1:0-8750 GCA_037387145.1 Robiginitalea sp.
AGCTTCTTTGGGTACCTTCCAAGTTTGTCTTCCAGGCCTACTTCCCGTGCCAGTTCTTCCGCCCGGGTACGCGTCTCTGCCTGCAGTTTCAGGATGTTGTTTAGCCGGTAAGGCAGCAGGATGTTTTCCAGCACGCTCAGGTATTCCAGCAATTTGAATTCCTGGAAGATCAATCCCATGGTCGCAATTCGATAATCCAGCAGGTCACTTTCGGAATAGGCACCCAGGGTAACATCACCCACCTTTATGGATCCTTTCTGGGATTTAAGGATACCTGCCATGAGGTGGATCAGGGTCGTTTTGCCAGCACCACTTGGTCCTACCACCGCTGCTTTTGTACCCGTCTGGATTTCCAGCATGGGAACCTCCAGGCGGAAACCGCCCCCACCATAAGAGAATGTCAGGTCCTCTAACCGGACTACAGGCTGCCCGCGGCGATCACCTGCCGGTCTTCCGAGGTTAGTATTATTTCCGAGATCTTCCATTCGTTGTCTATGGGTTTCAGGGAAATGGTCCCTGTATACTGATTCTTTCTATAGTGGATGTGTTTGAGGTGCTTCACCCGGGCTGTCACAGTCCAGGTAGCGGGATACTTCCATCCCGCTGTCCCCGGGGCATCGGATTCCGGTGTTCCCAACGGATCCAGGCTTACCTCTTTCACTGTAACTACAGAGCCTTCTCTGAGCCCCATTGTAAGGCGCCGGCGGCTGTCCAGATAAATATGGTCGAGGAGGTCTTCATCCAGATTTTCTGAAAGCTGCTCAAACAGCGCATCTTCGTCTGCAATGTTAAAGGCAGTGTAGGTGCTCCACAATTTACGTTCCATGAGTTGCTGCAGCGCAGCTTCATCCAGCTGACCCGGAGCATACCATGGGTTGCGTACCGCCGCGGTCACGGGCAGGAAGAAAATAGCAGTGGTCAGAAGCACAAGACTCCAAACAGGAGCTCTTCGTTCCACCCCCATTTTTCTGTGGATCTTGCGGTATCTGGGCCAGATCAGGATTGCAATTAATCCGAGTGCCAGCGAAAGATAAGGGATGGGGATCCTGCCTTCCGAAAGGTTGAAGCCAACAGTTGCCGAAAATGTTTCTCCAAGTTGTGCTGCCCCAGCCAGAACGGCAAATACGAGCAGGAAAATTGCAGAAGCCGAAAAATACCTATGCTTTCTTCTGGCGGATTGAATCCAACCGGAAAAAGCTGT
The DNA here is from genome assembly GCA_037387145.1 of Robiginitalea sp. Lineage (GTDB taxonomy): Bacteria > Bacteroidota > Bacteroidia > Flavobacteriales > Flavobacteriaceae > Robiginitalea. Next base: position 1,202 of record JARRLI010000048.1, read on the forward strand.
AAAGAACAACCCAATAAGTATCAGCAGGAGCCCAAAAAAGATGGAACGAGCTATGGGGTAGGACAGCGATTCATCCGCATACATGAACAGATAGTTCCCGGCAGCCATACAACCGATAAAAAGCAGGGATTTTTGTAACCAGTGGGCAGGGGTCCTGCCATAGTAGATCAGGATCATAAAAGTGGCCGTAAAAGCCAGAAGTATGCCTCCTGAGTAGGGAATTGCAACATCCCAGATTCCGAATAGGTATCCGAGAAGAGTGGAATACAGCACCCACTGGGGTGCCCTTGGGAAATTCTCCCTGGCAAGGAACGCCATCCATAATCCGACGGACAGTACAAAACCAAGCAATGCCCAGGGTATTGACGGCAGCATGGAAGGGTAATTCCAGAACAAACTGCCTTTCCATATTAGCATACCCAGGGCAAGGCTGGCAAAACCTTTGGACATGGGTAGCTCATAATTGGCAAATTTCAGGGAAATTACTGAAAGCACCTGCCTTAGGAGCAACCCCAGGATCAGCCCCCCGAATACCATTCCCAGGATACCAAAACCACCAAGAACTGACATTTCCCCTGTGGTATATCCGGAAATAGTGCTTTCCAGCGGGGGACCAGCAGGGCCAGGCTCACCAGCAGGCCTGCAATAGAACCGGCCCAGGACGGGATTAGCAACAGCTCCTGAGTACTGAGGAAATGCCCCAGAGCTATTCCGAAAAGCCCGACAAGCATCAATTTCCGAAATCGCAACGCCGGATGACACAACAGACCGGATAGGAACATAAAGGCCAGGCTCCACTGCAGCAATATATTGCGGGCACCAGTCAATGTGCCTTTGCTGAGGAATTCGGAAAGTCCCGGGGGTGGGGGGATCTCATAATAGGATTCATTCGGGCTGAGGGTCGTCCGGAAAGTACGCCCGTCCAGGGTGTTTACTTCCAGAATAACATCAATAGGGCTTCCCAGCAGCCCGTCTATGCCGATCTGTTGTCCGTGCAGGGAAACCTCTGCGCAACGGATCTCCCACTGGGTTTTTTTCTGGAAGGCATCTACCTGCACCGAGGGCTGCGAAAGGGCCGTGCAAAACTCCGGGAGTACAGGTTGCGCCTTCAGGATTTTACCGTTGATGACCGGAAGGATAAAGATTACCTGGAACGTGCCCGGTGTTGTTTCGGTTAGCTGCAGGCGGGCCGGGAAGACGATGTCCGCCCTGGCTGGGAATCCCAGTAGGAAAAGACAAAACAGCAACCAGCTTCTAAGCAGGGTCTTGCGCAGCTTACTCATTTACAATTTCTTTTGCCAGGCCTTTGTAGGTAACATCGTATTGCTGGATGAGTTCAGTGTAGAATTGTTCTTTTGCCGCATTTTTTTCCTCGTATTCCAGCTGATCGTAAATGCTTCCCCTAACCTTGGTGAGGGGTATGGGCTCGGAAGGGATCATAGCGTCCAGAAAAATTAGATGCCACCCGAAGGAGGAGGCTACAGGGCCAGTCCACAGGCCGGTTTCCATTGCTGTGATCTCATTTGAGAATCCTTCCCCAAATTCCCGGTCTACCTGCTCGGAAGTCCTTTTTTCCACTATGGGAGAAAGCATGGTAGTAACTCCTTCGGCCCATGCCTCTTCGTAACTCACCTTGCGTTCATTCCACTCATCCCGCTTCTGCCTGAGGACGGCCTCATCTATGTCCTGCCCGAAGTACACCTGTTTGAAACCCAATAATGGGGAGCTTACGAACTGATCTTTCCTCAGGTTATAATAGGCCAGGATATCCTCATCTGAAATCTCACGCTTTTCCCCCTGTCCTTCTGCCAGCATGTCCATTTGTGTGATCAGGGCTCGTTTGACCGCCGCATTCGTCCTGTCCAACCCCTGTTTCAGTGCTTCCTGGTAAAGCACTTCCTCCCTTACATGGTTTTGTAATATGCCTGTAAGTTCTTCTTTGGAGGGAAGCCGGTTCCACGTACTTTGCCAGGAAGCGATGAGCTGTGCCACATCTGCATCGTCGATTACAATTTTGCGATCTTTTTCCGAGGGTATACCTGGGCCGAATATGATAAGCAGGAAAACAGCAATGAGCAGCCCCAGGGTGGTTACCTGAAACCACGGGGCATCGAACAGCTTTTTCATAGGATGATGAACTTTCGGCCTAAGGTAAGAAATAGCAAACACTATTTTCGCATGGCAATAACCTGTAAAACTCCAGCAGAGTTTTCACTGGTCCGAACCACTGCCTCCCTCTTCTATCAGAAGAATAGCCCCATTGACCAGTACCTGGCTCGTAGCCTCCAAAGCTCCGAATTCGCTGAGCGAGATATACCCGTTTCCGGAATTTCCCTTTTTGACGGGAATCTTCCGGAATGCATAGTCGTTTTTCGTGGTTGCTTCCAGTACCAATACATGGTCCTGCTCTGCCATAGTTACGATAGCGGCTTCCGGAAGTGCCCAAAATTCCAGTGGCTCAACCGATGCCGTACGATTATTCGGGATTAGGATCTCGGCCTGTATGAACATTCCCACCATCAGGTTATCAGGTGCTTCCTTCAAGAGGTGTCCATGCACTTTTACCGTCCGGTTTTGATCTATTGTGCTTCCGATCAAATAGACGCTACCCTTGAAAACCTGATCTGAGATTTCGGGAATTCGAAAATGAATTTCCTGTCCTATTTCTATACGACTGACATCTTTTTCAAAAACGAGCATTTCCAGGTGAATATGATCCGTGTTTACGATCTCCATGATCTCTGTTGCCGGAGAAACGTATGCTCCGGTCCGTACATTGATACTGTTGACTTTCCCATCAATAGAGGAACGAATACTGATTTCCGAACGCATATTTCCTGCATTTATCTCTCCGGCCCTGATCCCCAGCATGCTGAGTTGCCCTTCCAGGCTGCTTTTACGGGCCAGGGCTGTATTGTAATCACTTTGGGATTTCAGGTAGACTTTCTCAGAGCTGATCTGTTCTTTGTAAAGGGTTTCCTGTCTCTTGTGTTCGGCTTTTAGATATGGAAGCTGCTCGGATAACTCCAGGTATTGCTGTTGCAGCGTCAGGAATTCCGGATTCTGAAGAGTCACCAGCACCTGTCCCTTACGGATGATATCGCCTTCCAGTAACGTTGTCCTTTTTACATAGCCCCCGTATACTGCACTGATCACTACCCGGTTTTCAGGAGGAACGTCAATAGTTCCGCTTATCCTGATGACCTCCGGAAACTGCCTCTTTTCCATCTGGCCCAATGCCATTGCATTGGATTCAAACTGCTCCCTGCTTACATGGATAAGGCCATCATTGGGGTAAGGGGCAGGCTTTTCAGCGGGCTTTTCAGCCTGTTGCTTACAGGAAATAAGTATCCCGAGGGATAACATAAGTAGAAGGGATATTCTGGAGGGTTTCATAGCTGTACATTAAAGGGTTAAATAGTTGATCTGCAGAATGAGCTCATTGTATCGTTCCAGTTGTTTTAGATATTCAAGACTGATTTCATAACCATTTTCCAGGCTCTGTATGTATTGGAAGAAGTCGATTTCCCCATTCTTAAAACTGCTTTCTGCTGTACGGAGGATAGCTTGCGAAAGGGAAAGCCCCTCTTCCTCGTAATAATGCAGGGCCTTTTCCTGTTGCTTTCTGGTGGCTTCCAATTGTTCCAGCCTGGATTTGAGCCGCAACTGGTATTCCCGCTGCTGGTCGGTAAAGGCATCTGCATTCAGCCGGGCAGCCCTGATCCTGGAGGATTGTCCGTTGAAGAGCAGCGGAACCTTTAGCCCAATCTGGTATCCGATCAATTTGTTCTCGGCACGTCCGTTGTCTCCCTGGAAGTATTCCAGGCTTACATCGGGTAGCAAGCGTTGTTGTTCCAGGCGATATTGCTTTTCCAGGGCCTGTAGTCGGTTTTCGTACCGGTTTAGTTCCGGAATGTACTCCATGGCGGGCGTCTTCAAAAGCATGCGCTGCGGTTGGGGGGTGGCAAGCACCAGGGCACTGTCTGCCTGGACCAGGGCAAGGATGTTTGTCTTGAGTACATCAGACTGGGTATGGGCTTCCTGCAGCTTTAATTCCAGTTGCCGGGATTTTGATGTGGCGGTTGCCTTTTCCAGGTAATTGGTCGCCCCGAGTTCAAACCGCCGATTGGAAGCCCTGGCAAATTCCTGATAGAGGCTGTCCAGCCTGCCGTAAATCTTCGTTCTTTCAGAAGCAATCAGGAACCGGTTATACAAGCTGCTCAATTCCCTGAACAGGGCTTTTTTCTGTATCTCAAATTGATCCTTTTGACTGGCCGCAAGGTAATTTCGTACCTGCCGGCGAGCCCCATAAACAGTTGGGAAATCGAACTCCTGCCGAATGCCAAGCACGTTGAGGGATTGATTGTTAAAGCGATTCATCTCATCCCGGTTATAAAAGAACTCCGACTTGCCGAAATCATAGGCAACCCCTCTTTGGACATCAGTGGCTTCCCATTGTTTTTGTGCTGCCTGCAGCCCCGCATTATGGGTGGCTGCAAGTTTCAGAAGTTCATTGAGCTGAACCGGTTTGGTCTGGGCCTGTCCCTGGAATCCTGCCAGGCATAGCAGGAGTAATGCCCCCCCTTTTTTGGCAAGTATATTTTTTGTGGAAACACTTTTTCTGGGCTTGTTGAAAATCGCATATAGAACCGGCAGCACTATCAGGGTGAGCAGGGTGGCAGTAACCAATCCGCCAATGACGACGGTGGCCAGGGGTCGTTGCACCTCGGCTCCGGCACTGGTGGACAGGGCCATTGGAAGAAACCCCAGTGCGGCTGCAGAGGCCGTCAGGAGCACTGCCCTCAACCGGTCCTGTGCTCCCTGAATGATCAGGGATTCCATATTCATGGAGGTTTCTTTTTTCAGTTCCTTGATGTGCTCAATCATAACAATCCCGTTAAGCACGGCAATTCCAAACAGTGCAATAAAGCCTACTCCGGCAGAAATACTGAAAGGCATGTCCCTTAACCACAGCAGCAACACACCTCCTACGGCGGCCAGTGGGATAGCAGAAAAAATGATCAGGGTATCCTTCAGGGAACTAAAGGCAAAATACAGAAGGATGAATATGAGCAAAAGAGCCACGGGGACCGCTACTAACAATCTCGACCTGGCTGTTTGCAGGTTTTCAAACTGCCCCCCGTACGTAATGAAGTATCCCGGTGGGAGCTGGACATTTTTTTCGATAAGCCCCTGCAGGTCATCCACCACGGACTGAAGGTCCCTGTCCCGCACGTTGATCCCCACAACGATCCGCCGGCGTGTGTCGTCCCGGGAGATCTTGGCAGCCCCTTGCTGGTAGCTTATCTCTGCCACTTCGCTAAGGGGGACCTTGCCCCCGGCTGGCAGGTCGATGTACAGGTTTTGCAGGTCCTCCAGGCCCTTTCGATGGGTCTGGTCCAGTCGGACGACCAGATCAAAGCGCTTTTCACCTTCGAAAACGTTCCCCACCGTCCTGCCTCCAAAGGCCATGGAGATTAGGGCATTTACCTCAGAAATCCGCAATCCATAGCGGGCAATCCTGCCCCTGTCATACGTCACACGCATCTGGGGAAGCCCTTCTACTTTTTCTACGGTTATATCGGCTGCTCCGGGAACCTGTTCGGCAAGGGCATGGATTTCTGCGCCTTTGGCAGCCAGTGTACTCAGATCTTCTCCAAAGACCTTAACCGCAATATCAGCGCGTACCCCGGTGATCAATTCATTAAAACGCATTTCTATGGGTTGGGTGAATTCCACCTCCATTCCTGGGATTATTTCAAGAGCTTCTTTGAAGCGGTTGGCCAGGCCATCTTTCGACCGTGCAGAAACCCACTCCTTCCTGGGTTTAAGTGTGATGATCACATCGCTTTCCTCCATACTCATAGGGTCGGTAGGTACTTCAGCGGCACCGATCCGGGTAACCACCTGGTCGACCTCCGGAAATTCCTCCAGCAGGATCTTTTCGATCCGGGTGGTAGTCTCTATGGTCTTGCTCAGGCTTGTGCCGGTCTTCAGAACGGGTTGTATTACAAAATCCCCCTCATCCAGTGTGGGGATAAACTCTCCTCCCATTCGTGCGAAAAGAATTGCTGAGACAAGCATCAGGCTTCCGGCAATTCCAAGGACTAAACCCCGGTGGCCCAGTGCCCAGGAAATGGAAGGTCGGTAAATCCGGTTCAGGCGTTCCAGCAGTCGTACGGAGAGGTTTTTTTCCGGATTGGCAACTGGCTTGATAAACCAGGAAGACATCACCGGCACATAAGTAAAACAAAGGATCATTGCCCCTATGAGCGCAAAACTGAAGGTCAGTGCCATGGGCTGGAACATTTTCCCTTCTACTCCGCTCAGGGATAGGATGGGGATGAATACAATAAGTATGATCAACTGACCGAAAACTGCTGAATTCATTAGTTTTGAGGCTCCTTCCAGGGTAATGGCATCTTTCAGCGACTGCCGCTGGCCTGCCGATAATGCTACGAGCTCCGTCCTTTTTTTGTTGATTTGAAATGCGATAAACTCGACGATGATTACCGCACCATCGATAATGATCCCGAAATCGATGGCTCCCAGGCTCATCAGGTTGGCATCTACCCCGGTCAGATACATCATGGACAGGGCAAAAAACAGGCTTAGGGGGATGACGGAAGCAACCACCATGCCGGAACGGAAATTTCCTAGCAAAAGCACCACTACAAAAATCACGATCAGGCAGCCCAGGACAAGGTTTTCGATTATGGTGCCCGTTGTGCGGCCAATCAGTTCGCTCCGATCCAGGAATGCATTGATATAGACCCCCTCCGGAAGCGATCCTGAAATGGTCTCAACCCGCTTTTTGACCGCATTGATTACCTCCTTGGAATCGGCGCCTTTTAACATCATGACCTGCCCAAGCACTTTTTCACCTTCCCCATTGCCGGTGATCGCTCCAAACCGGGTAGCGCTTCCATATCCTACTTCCCCTACATCCCGCACAAAAATCGGAAGGCCGTTTATAGTCTTCACTACGGTGTTCTCGATGTCCTCCAGGCTGCCGATAAGGCCTTCACCCCGTATAAAATAGGCCTGGTTTACCTTCTCTATATAACCCCCGCCGGCAACATTGTTGCCTTTTTCAAGGGCTTCTATCAACTGCCCTGCCGTGATGTCCATGGCGCGCAGTTTTTCTGTATTTATGGCCACTTCATACTGTTTGAGGTAGCCACCCCAGGTGTTGACTTCCACTACCCCGGGAATGCCGGAAAGCTGTCGCTTGACGATCCAATCCTGAATGGTACGGAGATCCCTGGCCGTATACCTGCCTTTGTAGGCGGGTTCCACGTCAAGAACATACTGATATATTTCTCCCAGGCCTGTACTGATGGGCCCCATTTGGGGCGTACCGAAGCCCTCGGGTATTTTTTCGGCAGCAACTTTGATTTTCTCCGCGATCAATTGCCTGGGGAGGTAGGTTCCCATGGCGTCTTCAAAGACGATTGTGACAACAGACAGCCCGAATTTGGATACAGACCGGATCTGCTGAATACCCGGGAGGTTGGCCATCTCCAGCTCCACAGGGTAGGTGATGAAC
>JARRLI010000049.1:0-2349 GCA_037387145.1 Robiginitalea sp.
CAATTACTATAGTATCCGGGGTATTTTGAGGATTTGAAAGGATCTACTGCTTCTTGTGCCTGGAATTCTTCATAGCCGCACATGGATTGTCCTACCCTTTAAATTAATTTTGGCCCGATCCCATTATCTTCGAAGTATATAATGCCTTATCAGCTCTCCTTCTTTTTTAAATGTTTCTGACGCATGGGTATAACCCTATTCTCCGCCTTTCATTTGGTTGTGAAATAAATGCAAATACCCGAATAAAGCTGATGAAAAAATGTGAATCCCGGCCAATCATCCCCGGTGTTTTTGACGAATTTTCAATTCCATGTATTGCCCGTTGGATTTGTTTCAAATCCCCTTTCAATTTAGTACTTTTGGGGGGCGATTAGAAATTTGAAAACCTATCAGACAATGGCATTTGATATAGACATGATAAAAAAGGTTTACTCTGCATTCCCGGCACGCGTGGACAGCGCCAGGGAGCTCGCTGGAAGGCCTTTGACCCTTGCGGAGAAGATCCTTTATTCCCATCTCTGGGACGGAACCCCGGATTCGATATACGTTCGCGGTAAGGATTATGTGGAATTTTCCCCGGACCGGGTGGCATGTCAGGATGCTACGGCACAAATGGCCCTGCTGCAGTTCATGCATGCGGGAAAACCCAAAGTGGCGGTTCCCACCACTGTTCACTGTGACCACCTTATCCAGGCGAAGGTTGGTGCAGAGGCGGATCTGAAGCGCGCCAATGAAACGAGCAATGAAGTTTTTGATTTCCTGGAATCCGTCTCCAACAAATACGGGATTGGTTTCTGGAAACCTGGAGCCGGAATTATCCATCAGGTGGTCTTGGAGAACTATTCCTTCCCAGGAGGAATGATGATAGGAACCGATTCACATACCGTTAACGCCGGAGGCCTGGGAATGGTCGCGATCGGAGTAGGAGGTGCAGATGCAGTCGACGTAATGGCCGGCATGCCCTGGGAGCTTAAGTTCCCGAAACTGATCGGGGTGAAGCTTACAGGCAAATTAAGCGGTTGGACCGCACCCAAGGATGTGATATTAAAAGTAGCTGATATTCTGACAGTCAAAGGAGGTACGGGAAGCATCATAGAATACTTTGGGGAAGGGGCTACATCCATGTCCTGTACAGGGAAAGGCACTATTTGCAATATGGGGGCCGAAGTGGGGGCAACTACTTCTACCTTTGGATACGATGACTCCATGGACAGGTACCTGCGAGCAACCAACCGGGAAGATGTGGCGGATGCCGCCCGTGAAATCGCTCCGTACCTAACGGCAGATGACGAAGTCTATGAAAACCCCGAGACTTACTTTGACCAGGTGATCGAAATCGACCTTACTACCCTGGAGCCCCATCTGAATGGCCCGTTTACCCCGGACCTGGCCACGCCTATTTCCAAAATGTCTGAGGCTGCCCGGGAGAACGACTGGCCCGTTCGGGTCGAATATGGCCTTATAGGGTCTTGTACGAATTCCTCCTATGAGGATATATCACGTGCTGCTTCCCTGGCCCAACAGGTAGCTGACAAAAAACTAAAAACCAAGGCAAATTTTACCATAACTCCGGGTTCTGAACAGGTGAGGTATACCATTGAACGCGATGGCTTCATCGATACTTTCAACAATATCGGGGCTACGGTTTTTGCCAATGCCTGCGGGCCGTGCATCGGGATGTGGGACCGCTATGGAGACAAGGCCTCTGATGGCCCGAGAAATACCATAGTACATTCCTTCAACCGAAATTTTGCTAAACGAGCGGATGGAAATCCAAATACGCTTGCATTTGTGGGGTCTCCTGAACTGGTGACCGCCATTGCCATAGCCGGGAGACTGGATTTCAATCCAATGACAGACACCCTGATCAACGAGGAAGGGCAGGAGGTACGCCTGGATGAACCCAGAGGCTATGAACTACCCCCTGAAGGTTTTGCTGTTGAAGATGCTGGCTTTATCCCTCCCCGGGAGGATGGTAGTGATGTGGAAGTCATCGTGGCTGCGGATTCGGAACGGCTGCAACTTTTAGAGCCCTTCGAGCCTATTGCTCCGGAGACACTTAAAGGGGTGAAGTTATTGATCAAGGCATTTGGAAAATGCACCACGGATCATATTTCGATGGCTGGTCCATGGCTACGCTACAGGGGACACCTGGACAACATCTCGAACAACACCCTGATCGGGGCGGTAAATGCCTACAATAAAAAGACAAATTTTGTCAAGAATCAGCTTACAGGGGAGTATGGGGGCGTCCCCGATACGCAACGGGCCTATAAAGCGGCAGGTATCAATACTATCGTTGTTGGGGATCACAACTACGGCGAAGGTTCGTCCCGGGAACATGCGGCC
>JARRLI010000049.1:2358-11872 GCA_037387145.1 Robiginitalea sp.
CCATGCAGCCTAGGCATCTTGGGGTGGCGGCCGTACTGGTGAAGTCTTTTGCCCGAATTCACGAAACAAACCTCAAGAAGCAGGGGATGCTTGGGCTTACTTTTGCTGATGAGAGCGATTATGACCTCATACAGGAGGATGACACTTTTAACTTCCTGGATGTAGATGCATTTGCTCCAGACAAGCCTTTGACCCTGGAGGTAATGCATGCCGACGGGAGCAGGGATACCATTATCGCCAACCACTCTTATAACCATGCTCAGATCCAGTGGTTCCGCGAGGGTTCTGCATTAAATCTTATAAAAAAGGAAAGCGCACAATCCTGATAAGAACAAGAAAAGCCCCTGACACCTGACAGGGGCTTTTTAATTTTGCTGTATCCATGAAAATAAAAAGGAAGACACTTTTAAACATTTTGCTGATCCTGTTTGCGGTCTCTTTTTTTGTTACTCCACTTGGGCATTATTCAAAGATTGGCCTGATGCAGCTTTTCTCATTTAGCCCAAAGGTGGTAGCGGAGTCCAAGCGGGAAAAACTACCATCCTATGACTGGACCTTGAAAGACGCGGCCTGGGACTTTTTCAGTTTTGAGCGTTCCAGGGGTAATGTCGTACTAATCGACTTCTGGGCTTCCTGGAGATTGCCCTGCATTCCTGAATTAAAGGGCATACAGGCATTGTACGAGGACTACGGGGAACAGGTGGACTTCTATATCATAACTGATGAGGAGCGACAACCTGTTGAGGTTTTTATGGAAGAACATGAATTCACCTTTCCCGTAACTTATCTGATACTCGACACTGAAAGTCCTCTGACCATTGAAGAACCTCCCCAGTCCTACCTTATCGACCAGAATGGGTTTATTGTAGTGGACCAGCGCGGGATGGCCGACTGGAATACATCACGAGTTCGGGAGTTGCTGGACAGCTTATTGGCACCAGAATGAAGTATCCCTATGGATCCGGTTACCAGGGTTCTGTTTAGATATAGTTGATTCCGCACTATTTTCCGGGCCTTATTCACAATAGGATCTGGCATCTCAGAAATTGATGCGTGTCTCAGTAAGACCGCTACCTGCCAAACATGACATCGGCATGTTTGGTTATTTCTTGAAGTATTTAAAAGGAACGAAGAGCATCCCAAAGCATTCACCATCGTCCTTTCCCAGGTGCTTGTGATGGATTTTATGTGCTCTTCGAATTCCCCGGGCATACCAGTTATTGGCATTCCGGAAAATCTTGAAACGCTGGTGGATAAAGATATCGTGTACCAGGAAATAGGCAATACCGTAAGCCAGGATTCCAAAACCTATGGCAAATCCCTGCCAGAACGATGTGTTGACACCGAGCATAATAAAGGTCATGCTTACCACGGCGTAGAAAATAAAGAAGGCGTCGTTGCGTTCAAACCACGAATCGTGGTCCTTCCGGTGATGGTCTTTGTGCAGGCTCCATAAGAATCCATGCATGATATACTTATGTGTAAACCACGCCATGAATTCCATAATACCGAAAGTAATCAGGAAAATACCAATCCAATACAATACTTGCATAACTTATACCAAATTTAAACGATAGCGCACATATGACCGAGCCAACAGCCCAACTTTTTGATAATTAGGTACCCGTACCCGGGAATTTTTTATCTCCATGGAGGGTAAACTGCGGAGTTTACTTAGTAACTTAGAGTAATAGCGATAGGCCATATATACTCCAAATCTCGATTCGTTGGGCAATTTCAGGATGCCTTCATACCCCTTTTTGAAATCTGATTCGATTTCCTCCACGATCCGCACTTTGGATACTTCATCCAGTTCCAGGAGGTTGGTATTGGGGAAATAGGTCCGTTCCAAGCCGTCAAAATCCGCTTTCAGATCGCGCAGGAAGTTTACTTTTTGAAAAGCGGAACCCAAAGCCATGGCAGATGTCTTGAGTTCTTCGTACCTGTCTCTGTCTCCTTTGACAAATACACAAAGGCACATTAATCCTACCACGTCGGCCGACCCGTAGATATACTCCCTGTATTCCTCCTCGGTCCGGTATTCTTTTTTGTAAAGGTCCATCCGCATACTTTTCAAAAATGCAGCGACCAGGTGGTGTGGTATTGCATATTTGTGGTAGGTATGCTGGAAGGAATTTAAAATAGGATTCAAGCTGATATGGTGTGTAAGGGCGTATTCAAGGTCTTCCTCAAACCGGTCCAGCAGTACTTCTTTCTCATACTCATGGAAGGAATCCACGATTTCATCCGCAAACCTTACAAAACCGTAAATATTATAAATATCCTGCCTGATTGTATCGGCCAGCATTTTGGTAGCCAGCGAGAATGAGGTGCTGTACCGATTAGTGACCAGTTGGCTGCAGCGGTATGAGACTGAGTCAAAGAGGGATTTCATTTACACGCCATTTTGTTGCATAATCAGCTCGGAGACCAATTTACCGGAAATCAGAGAGGGTGGAACGCCAGGCCCCGGGACCGTTAGTTGACCAGCAAAGAACAGGTTTTTCACTTTTTTACTTTCCAGACCCGGCCTCAGAAAGGCCGTCTGCGCTAGTGTATTCGCCATACCGTAGGCATTTCCCTTGTAGGAATTAAATCGACTGACAAAGTCCCTGACGCAAAAATCTTTTTTAAATATAATATTATTTTTGACCTGCTGCCCGGTTCTTTGCTCCAAACGTTCAATAAGCACATCGAAATAAGCGTCCCGTTGCTCCTGTGAATCTTCCAGACCATACGGAAGGGAAGTTGGCATAAAACAACGGATCCTTGGGCCATTGGGGCGTATCGTAAATTTCAACGGCGTGTTGCGTAAAGTCCGTGTCAAAGAACAGGTTGTGATGAAGTACCCCATCTAATTTTTTGTCAAAGCCGACATAAAATAACAGGGAGGATGGGGCAAAAGTACGGCCAGCCCAGTATTTTTCAGAATATTGCCGGTAACGTTTGGGCAGCAATGTTTCTGTATGGTGGTAATCCGCTCCGCTAAGTACTATATCTGCCTCAAATACATCCCCATGTACCCTGATTCCTTTTACCCTTCCATTAGGGTCTATGAGTATTTCCTCTGCCGGGGCATTGGTGCGAAAGGAAACGCCCAGGGAGTTTGCCAGCTCCTCCATGCCCTCCACGATTTTGTACATGCCTCCTTTTGGGTGCCAGGTTCCCAATCCAAAATCCGCGTAGTTCATAAAACTGTAAAATGAAGGGGTTTTGGAGGGTTTTGCCCCAAGGAATAAAACCGGGAATTCCAAAATGGAAATTAGCTTGGGATTTTTGAAATTCTTGCGAACATCACGGCTTATGGTACTAAAAAATTGCCCCACCCTTCGAACGGTATCTGGGGTTACCAGTTCCAGGGGGGATTTACCGGGTTTGTAAACGACCTTGTTAATGGCAATGTCGTAGTTATCAGCTGCTTTGGATATAAATTTCTTAAGAGGTCGGGAGCTCCCTGCCTCAATTCGTTCAAACTCCTGGCAGATTTGATCCATGGAATCCCCTATGGTTACTATATCATCTTCAAAAATGATCTGATATGCCGGGCTTAGTTTGTCCAGCTGATAATAATCAGCCGGGTGTTTCCCAAAATCGCTGAAGAATTTTTCGAAGATATCAGGCATCCAGTACCAGCTCGGTCCCATATCAAAGGTGAACCCTTCATGGGTCATCTTGGAGGCCCTTCCACCGACCTGTTCGTTTTTCTCAAACACAGTTACCTGATAACCTTGTTTAGCCAGGTAACAGGATGCGGAAAGCCCTGCAAACCCAGATCCGATGATAGCTATCTTCTTACTCATGGTCTTTTCAAGGTATTGCCTTGGACTAAAGTGCGTTCAACAGTTGTTCAATGGAATGAAACGCACGGATGGTTTCGGGGAGTTGTTTTTCAGAGAGGTGTTCGGTCTGCCGGCCAAGGATCCAAAGGTTGGCAGAATTTTCCTTTCCGAGGTATTCCTGGAAACTTTCCAGGTACTTATCGAGATTATCCTTGGTCGGGATTACCGTGAAATAGGAGAGGAAAAAGAGATCGTCGTAATACTTTTGTAAATCTACCAGGTTTTCTAGCGGAATGGTCTGCCCCAGGAAAATAGTTTTGTAACCGCGCAGGACCAACTCATAATTAACAAACAACAACCCAATTTCATGAATTTCGTTTTCGGGAAGGTATAAAACAAAAACCTTGTCTTCCCTGGTCGGTTCAAGAGCCTGCAGCTTTTCGGTGCTGGTATAAATTTTTTGTTTAATCAGATGCGTTACAAAATGTTCGTGTGCCGGTCCAATGGTTTCAGACTGCCATAGCAGTCCTAATTCGTGCAAAAGGGGCATAAACACCTCCCAGAAGATTTCCCGGAAAGATTTTTCCGCCAGCAACCCAGAGTATGTTTTTTGGAAAAGAGACTGATCAAAATTGATCATCGACAACTTAAAGGCATTGATCGCGTGGCTCTTTACGCTGCTTTGAGCAACGATTTCCCGAACCCGCTGATTGATCTGTTGCTCAGGGATTTTGGCAATTTTGGAGATCTTGTATCCGTTGTTGTAGAGCAGTGTAACATTGAGCAGTTTTTGAAGGCTTTGAAGGCTGTAGGTGCGGATGTTTGTTTCTGTCCGCTCAGGATTTAGCAGCCCATACCGCTTTTCCCAGATTCGTATGGTATGCGCCTTGATCCCACTTAAATTTTCAAGGTCCCGAATACCAAAAGACTTTTTTACACTGTTCATCTTTTGCATAGCATTGTTAAACAAAACTATTCAAATTTTATGAAAACAGGGTCTTAAGAACCGTTAAAATTGTTAATATTCTTCCTGCAGCAGCGATTATCTGATGAATCAAAGGGGATTGACAGTGAGGGGGGACCCAACTTTGTTTAGCTTTCAATCAGAATTTCCGTTCTGGTTGAATTTGTTCCAGGGACATAGAAGTTGGTCTGTCAGAAATGATCTCAGCGATGAGTTTCCCGGTAATGGGACCCAGGCTCCAGCCCATCATGGCGTGCCCGGTTGCCAGGCTTAGATTCTTCCAGTGTTTCACTCTTCCGATATAGGGAAGGCCATCCGGACTGACGGGCCTGAGCCCACAGGCAGCCTTTGCCTCTTCCTCCGGTTGAACGCACAAATCCTGATAATATTTTTCAGCCAGCCTGGCGATGGCGGTTACGCGATTTTTTCGAATATTATGATTGATACCGGAGAATTCCATCGTACCGGCCAGTCTTGTAAACCCATGCATGGGGGTCACGGCTACTTTTGCTTCCATTAGGACGGCTGGAAGGGTAACCTGGGTGGGCCGGTGAATATCGATACAGTACCCTTTACCGGCCTGCAGCGAAAGCCTGAGGTTTAATTTTTGAGATAGATTCGAACTCCAGGACCCCGCTGCCAGCACCACCTCATCGGCTGCCAGGTTGGTTTTGTCAGTTTTGACTTCTGTGAGCTTCGCACCGTTCACGGTGAACCCGGTTACCTCGGTATTCGTACGTATTTCAACACCTTCCTCCACCAGGTATGTTTTCATTTTTTCCATGATTTGCCCCGGGGTTGTATGGGCGTCACACTGGTAGTGAATAGCTCCTCTGATCTCAGGATTGAGCCCTGGTTGCAAGACCCTGAGCTCCTCGAGGCCAAGCTCACGGGCTTCCAGGCCAAGCCCCCTGGCCCTTATCATGACTTCCTTTTCCTCCAGACCTGCTTCCCGGGACTTGAAAAGCATCAGCAGACCTTCCGTTACCAACTGGAAATCCCCAAAGTCTCCACTTTCATGCATTTGCTTGTAGAGATCCTTGCTCAATACATTCATCTGTGCTATAAGAGGAATAGCCTGGTCCACTTTCTTTTTTGTGGAGGAGCGGTGGAACTGCCATGACCATTTCAGGAATTCCATGTCCAGCCGCGGCTTCAGGTAGAACGGGCTACTGCTGTTGAACATCCATTTGATGCCTTTGGCCATCATCCCCGGGGAAGCCAGGGGAATAATATGGCTGGGTGTCAGGTACCCCGCATTCACGTAGGAAGCACCCCCATCCATGGGGGATTTGTCCAATACCTGAACCCGGTGGCCGGCCTTGTGAAGGAAGTAGGCACAGTTCAGCCCCATGACCCCACCTCCTATAACGACTACATTTTTTCCCATTGCCTGAAATCAACAAACGAATTTACCAAATCATACCGAATTGGGAAAAACTAAAAACCCCGCTCTTTCGAGCAGGGTTTACGAGTTAAGTGACCACGACTGGAGTCGAACCAGCACGTCCTGAGGACACTACCCCCTCAAGGTAGCGCGTCTACCAATTCCGCCACGTGGCCGTGAATCAAGCGGCACAAATATAACCCCCTTTTTCGATCTGACACAACCCATTAGGACAAATTTATTTGTACTCAGTTACTTGCAGCTGCTGACTTTTATCAGTATGAATTCCAATAGTAGGCTATACCTTTAAAGCCATTTAATAGCTGTCATGGATCGGGGCATCTGATGTACTTGGCCGGGGCAATAGAATTGTTTAAATTTCTTATCACAGCGATAGATATCTATGGATTTCATCGATTATTACAAAGTACTTGGGGTTTCTAAGAAGGCGTCGGATAAGGAGATCAAAGGGGCATATCGTAAACTGGCCCGCAAATACCATCCGGATCTTAACCCAAATGATCCTGAGGCGGAACGCAAGTTTAAACAGGTCAATGAGGCCCATGAGGTACTCAGTGACTCTGAAAAACGCAAAAAGTACGATGAGTACGGCAAGGACTGGCAGCATGCTGATGAATACGAAAAAGCACAAAAGGCTCGTCAACAGGCTGGCGGATATGGCCAATATACGTACTCTACCGGGCAAGACCGCGATTTCTCTGATTTCTTCGAATCCATGTTTGGGGGATTCGATAGGGGAAGTGGTCGAGGTAGGCAGGGCTTTCGGGGTCAGGACTTACATGCCAGTTTGGAGCTGGATCTCAGGGAGGTCTATACCACTCACAAACGTACCCTTACCGTCGGCGATCGCAATATACGGATTACGATTCCTGCGGGCATTGAAGACCAACAGACCATCCGGATCAAAGGATACGGGGCCCCCGGAATCAATAATGGCCCAAAAGGAGATTTGTACCTTACTTTCCATATTAGGAATACTACCGAATTCAGTCGGGAGGGAGCCAATCTTTTCAAGACAGTAGACCTGCCCCTTACCAAAGCTGTATTGGGGGGAGACCTAACTGTGGATACCTTTGATGGAAAGGCCAGGCTGAAAGCAAAACCACTAACCCAGAACAATACGCGGGTAAAGCTTAAGGGCAAGGGATTCCCGGTCTATAAAAAAGAAGGAACGTTTGGAGATCTCTACATTACCTACCAGGTGGTGCTCCCAAAAAAGCTCAGCCCCGAACAGCAGAAATTGTTTGAATCCCTAAAAGCTACAAATCTTTAAACCTATGAAAGTGACTAAGTACATTCGTATTTCAGATTTCTGCAGGGGACACGCACTTGAAGAGTCTTTTGTATATAAATTGCACGAGATAGAGCTGATAGAGATTTTCGAAGTAGAGGAACAACAGGTGATCCACAGGGAGGAACTGGAACGCCTCGAACGACTGGTACGCCTGCACCGGGACCTGGAAATCAGTCCGCAGGGGCTGCTGGCGGTAGATCATTTGCTTGGCCGGATGGAAGATCTTCAGGAAGAAGTCCTGGAATTGAGACGACGGTTGAATCGATGGGAATAAACCCCTTCACGCCCCGTTTATGATCCTTCCGTCCTCCATTTCAAGAATGCGGTCGGTCCTGTCGGCAAAATCCCTGTCGTGTGTTACGATAAGAAGTGATAAACCTTGTTCCTGTTTAAGCTGTTTGAAGATCTGGAATACATTTTCCGAGTTATAGCTGTCCAGGTTCCCGGTGGGTTCGTCCCCCATAAGTATGGAGGGATTATTGATCAGAGCACGGGCTATGGCCACCCGTTGTTTTTCCCCTCCTGAAATACGGGAGGCCTTCTTATTTGCAAGCTTCTCGATATGGAGCATCCGTAGTTTTTCCATAGCGTCATCCCTGATTTCCTCCAGGGATTTCAAACCGAGTTTCTGGGCGGGTAGCATTACATTGTCCAGCACGCTAAAATCAAGGAGCAGGTAATGGAACTGGAACACAAAGCCGATATGCTCGTTGCGCAGTCGTGATAGGTGCGCCCTCGACTGCCCGGTAATGAGTTCTCCCTTTAGAAAAAGGGATCCCGTATAATTGGTGTCCATTGTGGACAGGATATAGAGTAGGGTCGATTTTCCGGAACCGGATTTCCCCATTATAGAAGTAAACTGTCCTTCAGGGAGGCTGAAGTTTATATCCTTGAGGACGTGGAACCGAACCGGTTTCTCAAAGTATTTATCTATATGTTGTGCTTCCAGTACGGGTGTCATAGGTCTTCAATTTCCACGGATGATCTGGACCGGGTCAATCTTCTTTGCCTTGGCCGAGGGGAGATAACCTGCGATAAATGTGGAGATCAGGGCAAAGGAGATCCCTATCAGGTAAAATAGCGGCTGGTGGTTCACCGGAAAGGTGTCAATAGTGGGCAGGGCTTCGGTCTCAAATGGCAGGGAATCGATCAGGTGGCTTAGTCCGAATCCAATGATCAGCCCCATCAGTCCTCCTATCAATCCGATCAGCAAAGCCTGGCTCATAAATATATTCTGCACATCCATGCCCGAAAAACCGGTTGCCTTCAAAATTGCTATGTCGTTCATTTTCTCGTAAATCAGCATGTTCAGAATATTGTAAATTCCAAATCCTGCAACAATCAAAAGGGTAATGGATACGGCATAGGTGATCATATTCCGTATGGTTGTTCCTGTTTCGAACTGTGCATTGGCGTCCTGTATATCCCTGGCCCGGACATTGAATTGCTGCTCCAATTGCTGGGCCATAGGCGGAGCTTCTGCTATATTCTGAAGTTTCACATTAATGTCCGTGATGTAGTTTGAGGGTTGGCTCATGATACGCTGCACGGTCTCCAGGTTGGCAAAGCTCTGCGAATTGTCGATATCTGCGATGCCACTCTGGTATAAACCTACAATTTTCAGGGGGAAGACTGCCCCGGCCGGAGTGCTGATCTGAATGCGATCTCCCATTCGCAGGGACATTTTTTCTGCCAGCCCGATACCCAGGATGATCCCGTTATCCGAGTTTGCCAGGTCCCTTCCATGCCCCTGGATAATATAATCGCCCAGGTTTGAAAGCCTTTCCTCTTCCAGGATATCCACGCCAATCAGAACCCCTCCCAAATCCAGAGGTCCTGACAGGTAGAAGATCTGGGCCCTTAGCTGGGGAGTGGCACCAATGACACCGGGTCTGGATTTCAGGTATTTCAGTATAGGAAGTGCATTGTGGATTTTCAACTGCCCCTGTTTGGGTTTCACCGACCGGATCTGCAACAGGTCATCCCTGAAATCGAACGATCGTTCCAGGGGCTGTTCAGCAGAGGGTTGCACCTCGTTATACAGGTGTATATGGGGTGTTTGGTTCAGG
>JARRLI010000049.1:11908-15223 GCA_037387145.1 Robiginitalea sp.
ATACCGAAGGTAACTCCAAGGGCCGCCGTTACCGTGGATTTCATCTTGGTAGTGAGGTGGGTCCTGGCTATGCTGAGGATCAGTCGCCACTGGGTCATTGGGCAGGTTTTAAAAGTTCTGTGTTTGCATCCAGGCCTGAAATAATTTCAACCCGGTCCAGGGTCTTCAGACCCGTTATCACCTGGCGCATTCCTTTCAGGGTTCGCACGCTGTCCTTCCCGATCATGTAAGCCGTTGGGATTGTCAGAACCTGCTTTTTGCGCCCGATCACTATATTGGCCTCTCCGGACATCCCGGGATACAGTACCTCCGGGGCAGTTGAAAACCACGCTTCCACCATAAAGGTCTGGGATCGTTCATCTTTTTGGGGGTAGATTTTTGAGATTTTGGTTTCGAATACGGCATCCGGGTAGGCGTCTAGAGTGATCATGGCCAGTTGCCCAAGCTTCATGCTTACCACATCCACTTCATCCACCAGTAATTCCACAACAAAAGTGTCCGGGCTTCCGAGCAGTGCCAGGGGTTCATTGGGGATGACCAATTCCCCAGGCTCCTTATAGAGTGCATACACCTTGCCGTTGATAGTGCTTCGCACAGTATAGTCTTCCTGATTCACCAGGCTTGTTTCATAGGTGTTTCGAGCCTGAATCATTTGGGACCGCAGCTCTTTTTCCCGACGCCGGTATTCGCTTCTGAGCTTCTGTAACTGGTTTCGGGAACGTTCATAGGATAATTTCCGATTTTCATAAGTTGCCTGCGAGCCGATATTCTGGGACCATAATTTCTCCTGACGCCTGAAATTCACGGAGTCATCTCGGTAGGTAAGTTCAGCGGTGCGTATCTGCGCTTCCAAATCCTTCAGAGGTGTGGAGGTCCCGAGGTAATTCTGTTCGGCCAGTTCCATCTGCAGCCTGGCGTTTTCGGATGACAGCCTGGGGGACTGGTCGATGATATGCAGCAACGGGGATCCCGGTTCTACAGTATCCCCTTCCTGAACAAGGTTTTTATCCAGGATACCTGTCACAGCGGCATGGACCCGGTACATGCTGTCCGGCTGTACCGTAGCAGATGCATATACCGATGCCGTTATATCCCGAAGTTCCGGGCGGATATTATCAGCATCCCCCTTACAGGCAGATACGAAGCTCAGCAGGGACAACATGCCTGATAGGTATAAGAGGTGCCGCGTTTTCATAGGACTCCGCTAAAGATACCATGAAATTACCCCGGAATAAAGGTCCTCCCAATGATAAATCTCATTTTGGGGGTTTGCCGCGTTAATAACGGCAAGCTTGCTTCCATGCTGGTTTCTCCCGACTTGCAGTTGTATGATAGATTTCCTGACAAACTAACAAATATCATATTTGGGTTTCATCTGCTTGCCTAGATTGCGTGCCATAACAGGAGCATATGAAACAAATAGCCGCAATTTTTACGAGGCGGGTTACCCAGGCCAGTTTTGTGTCTGCAGCCCTGGGGGTAGTCTATCTTTGGTTTGGGTTTTTAAAATTTTTTCCGGGCTTGAGCCCTGCAGAGGAGCTTGCGGGTTCTACGATCCAGACGCTGACCCTGGGCTGGATAGTACCTGCCACCGGGTTGCTGTTGCTCGCCATTTGGGAGGTAGGCATCGGTTTGCTTTTGCTAACGGGGGCATATAAGAAATGGGCGCTCAGAGCAGCACTTGTACATATATGCTGTACGTTCACCCCTTTGGTGTTTTTTCCTGAAATGTGTTTTACGGCATTTCCTTTCGGGCTTACCCTCGTGGGGCAGTATATCCTGAAAAACCTCGTGTTTCTGGGCGTGATGGTAATATTGTTGAAGCGGGATATACCGGCTTAGGCCCAATGGCTACAAATATCCTTCAATCGCATTTAGGATCGCATCTTTTGGCATAACCCCGGATTGTCTCCAGAGGACTTTTCCCTCCTTGAAAAGCATCATGGTAGGTACTCCGCGTATCTGGAATTTGGATGAGATCGCATTGTTCGCATCCACATCGATCTTTAGGACTTTCAGGCGGTCCCCCAGTTCTTTTTTTACGTCCTTAAGTATGGGAGTGAGCATTTTACAGGGGGCACACCAGTCTGCGTAGAAGTCAATCAATACAGGAGTTTCTGACTGTATGATCTTGTTGAATGAGCCTTTCATAACCAGAACATATAGGTTCAAAAGTATGAATTTTCAGGAGGAGATTACTATGATGTAAATCATATCCCACCCAATTCATTTTATGTACATTTAGGATTAATCTAAAGATCTTTCAGATGGGCCTTCGAATCGCCATACCCACCGATTTTTCGGAAAATGCCTATAAAGCGGCATACTTCGCCCTGGAATTGTTCAAAGGGCAGGAGTGTGTATTCTACCTGACTCATACATATACCCCCGCCTTCTACAGGGCCGAGTACCTTTTGCACAGTCCCGGTCAGATTGGCCTGGGTGACTTCTACCAGGAACGGGTCAAGAAGAAACTGCGAAAATTTGAGAAACAGCTAATTCTCAAGGCTTCTGATTCCCATAAATTCTTCTGTCATGCCGCCTTTAATTCCCTGGCTGAGGAGCTCAACCAGATGGGCAGGAAGGAAACCCTGGACCTTATCGTGATGGGGACACAGGGTGCTACAGGTGCCAAAGAGGTCCTTTTCGGGACCCATGCGGTACAGGTACTTCATAAGGCGAGTTGTCCGGTACTTGTGGTGCCGGAGGATGCCGAGGTGGACGACCTGACGAACATTTTGTTTCCTACGGATTTTACTCCGAACTACGCGAAGCTTCAGTTAAAGGTATTACTGGGTATTCTCAAAAGGCCAGGAGTAAACCTCCACGTTTTACACGCTTATGCGGAGGCTGATTCCAGGCCCCGGCGGCAGCAGGCGCGTAAACAACTGGAGGATATGCTTGGGAGCTATAATGCGAGGATCACAGAAACCGGAGAAGCTGATATTCTCCGGGCAATCAACCAATATGCACGTACCATTCCGGTGCAACTGCTGGTAATGGTGCGCAATGAGCACACCTTCCTGGAAAACCTGCTGGTTACCCCGGTTATAGACCTCATAGGGTTTCATAGCAAAATACCCTTCATGGTACTGCCTTCCCCGGGAGAGGGCTAAACCCAGGGTTTTCTGAATTCAGGAAAAACTTCAAAATAAACGCCCATGAAACAAATAGGAGTCTGGTTGGACAAAAAACAAGCTTTGCTGGTTTCATTGGAAAATGGACAAACCGGTATACAGACCATCCCATCCAGTTTCAACTAATTTTTATAAATGTGTTCCAAATAAATTATTCAATTGTTCATTTAAAAAATTG
>JARRLI010000050.1:0-6800 GCA_037387145.1 Robiginitalea sp.
CTCAGGCAGTAAAGCCAGGGAAAGTTAACCCCTGCCTTAGATGAAGCCAGTACAGTATACCAGAAACGTGTATTGATTTCCAGAATGAGGTATTTCTTCCTTTTGACATCATAGCGCATATCGATATTGGCCACGCCATTCCAGTTAAGTGATTTCATGAGTTTTGAAATACGTTGATAAACCTCATTGTCCTTTGTGATTTTGAGACCGACCTGAGGAGAAAAGGGTCTATTCGTGAAAATGGTGCCTTTTTGAATTGTGTAGGCCAGTATCTCGCCATTCTTACAAAGCACATTGCACCCGAGGTCATAACCCTCTATGTATTCCTGAAGTATATAAGAAGGGTCAATTGTATGCTCCTTTAAATAGCGTTTTAGATCATCATAAGCATCAAATTTTATTATTCCTTTGCCGTCCCCTGTTTCCGCAGTCGGCTTCAACAATAATGGAAAATAAAATTCAGCTTTGCTGCTTCTATGGTTCAAGAATTCTGTAATTCGAAACGTCCCGGGCCCATCCAAATCCTGTTTTTCCAAGTGTTGGGAAAGTAACCATTTATCACGAGCCACCTCCAATGCATCTAATGTTTCAGGTAAAAGAAGAAGCTTGTCACAGCAGAACATGTCTCGATGCCTCAAAAATGCTTGTGAAGCATTCTCGAATACGGGCAGTATTACATCAATATCATGTTTCTTAACGAGCTTGTTGATCAGGTTAAACCATTCATCAACTGAAGCTGATTTCGTGCAGTAGATGAAACTAGTTATATGTCTGGAATATCGCATGGCGGTATTCCTGTTATTGGAAATTACAAAAAGCCGGATCCCTTTCACGTCTGATAAGCAACGCAGGACACCAAGCATTATATAGCTTTCCCCATCGGGAATTAGTATTGAAACAGTATCGGGTTGAGCATTCATATGATCCTTTGTGATGCCGTGATTAAGTATTACAATTTAACCTGTTGGCCGTAGCAAAAGTATGATAGAATTTGGCTGAATAGGAATCAAAACTAAAAAGAGCCCTGGCGTTTGCGACAGGACCCTTTTACGAGAACACTATATGAAAATGAAAAAAATTAACTCCTTGTTTTTAATTACACTGTAAACATACAACGGACATATGTTCGAAAAAACTATTTGTTGTGAAATGGCGGTAAACTGTGGTGAACAAGCCCAATACTGTTTTTATAGGTGGAAATGGTACTATCCTGCAGGTTTTTAAAGGTTTTCCTGCGGACATGCCCCGTGTAATTCCTTCAGAATCAACTTTTCATGGAAATCAGCTACTCGCCCGTAGAGGTAGATTATCTCATGCGGACTGATAACGGGCAGATGTGGGACTTCCCATATGCGCAGCGGGCAGGAACCCGAAAAACACGGTACTCCATTACGGGTCAACAGGGAGATGAGCCGGCTTGGCAAATTTGATTGGAATGAAGTACATTCGTGTATCAAGTCCCTTGGGGCAGGCAGGGGATATGAACTGAGGATGCCTTAATAAGTAACCAATGCAGAAGAAGCACCTTTATTGGTTTGTAACCTTGGGATTGTTATTTTCCCTGGGCTGCAGCACCTATCGGCCCGTAGTAGTGGAGAAGCCTATACCCTTCGGACCTGATCGGCAACAACTGACAAGGGATTATTTGTGGGAACACTATGCTCTTTCGGGAACTGGGGTCGCCATAGAACCTAAAATGATTGTATTACACTGGACGGCCATACCCACCCTGGAGGGGTCATTTGAGGCTTTCCGACCCGAAAGGCTCCCCAGTGCCCGTGGGGATATACAGGGGGGCGGGGCACTTAACGTTTCTGCACATTACCTGATTGATCGAGACGGCACTATCTACCACCTTGTACCGGACACCATAATGGCCAGGCATACCATAGGGTTAAATCACTGTGCGATTGGAATTGAAAACGTTGGAGGCACTCCCGAAACACCGCTGACACGTGAACAATTCCACGCCAATGAATGGCTAGTAAGGGATTTGACCGGCAAATACCCCGTGGAATACCTGATCGGGCATTATGAGTATACCAATTTTGAAGGGCATCCCCTCTGGCTGGAACAGGACAGTGGTTACCGTACCCAAAAAACAGACCCAGGGAATAAATTTATGGGCCGCATACGGCGGTCCCTGAGCGACCTGTCTTTTAAACCCCTGCCTGAAAAACAATAACATCATGAAAAAGTTTAGCTCCATTTTACTCTTTTCCCTGGCGATAACCCTGCAGTGTCAGCCTTCGGATTTTACCTCCCGACTGCATGAAACCTACGATACCTACCGTGAGGGTTCCCTCAACCATCGAAGGATAAAACACCAGGACCTGCAACCGCTAATAGACCGGGTCGAATCCCTGCAGGGGTTCAAAGTTCGCACGGTGGGTACATCAATCGAAGGAAGGAAGCTGCGACTCATCAGCCTGGGAACGGGGGAGACGGATATATTTCTCTGGTCTCAGATGCACGGGAATGAACCCACCGCCACCCAGGCCATTTTCGACATCCTGAATTTTATGGCATCAGCGGATTTTGCAAAGGAAAAGAGTGAAATCCTGGAGGCAGTAACCATTCATTTTCTGCCGATGCTCAATCCGGACGGGGCTGAGGTCTTTCAACGCAGGAATACCCTGGGTATTGACATCAACAGGGATGCGCTCCGGTTGCAGTCCCCCGAGGGAAGGACCCTCAAGCGGGTCCGGGACAGCCTTGAAGCTGATTTTGGATTCAATCTGCATGACCAGAGCACCTATTACAATGCTGAAAGGACCCCAAAGCCTGCGACCATCTCTTATTTGGCACCGGCCTATAATTACGAGAAAGAGGTCAACCAGGTCCGTGCGAATGCCATGAAAGTGATCGTGTATATGAACCGGATCATCCAGAAATATGCCCCAGGGCAAGTTGGAAAATACAATGATGATTTTGAACCACGGGCCTTTGGGGACAATATCCAGAAATGGGGTACCAGCCTTATCCTAATCGAATCAGGCGGCTACCCGGACGACGTTGAAAAGCAGCAAATCAGAAAGTTGAATTACGTATCCATCCTATCCGCAATCTATTCCATAGCCACCCGGGAATTCGAGGAAATCCCGCTGCAGGACTATATCGATATCCCTGAGAACGACCGGAAATTGTTCGACCTGAAGATTGAACGGATTACCTATCCTTTGCTGGGTTCTGATTATGTAATCGACCTTGGTATCCAGCGGCCCGAAGTGGACCTGGAAGATCACACCGCCTTCTGGAACAGCAGTCGGATTATAGATGTCGGGGACCTTTCGACCTTCTATGGGTATGAAACCCTGAATGGAAATGGATTCCGGGTGAAAGCCGCTGAGGTATATCCGGAGACCGTGGAGAATCTTGAAGCGGTTTCCCGCATGGATGCCTGGGATTTGTTAGCTGACGGATATGCCTATATACGAGTGCGGGATTTACCCGCCGACCTGGTTTCATCCCCCTTTGCCCTGCATCTAATCTCGGAGACCTATAAATTGACTCCGGAGCGGCTAGAGGTGGGTGCCAACCCTACCTTTTTCCTTGGGAAGGGAACATCATTGGAATACGCTGTAATCAATGGTTTCCTGTACCATTTGCCTTCTAAAAAGGGAAAAGGAAGGAATAGTATGATATACCGATAGTTCTTGCAGGGATTCTATTCGGGTATCCGGAGTGCCTTTTCGCCTTACTGACATCCCCCCGTAAATCCAGTGGCGTCGAAGCGCGTCTGAACGGCACCCTGCCGCGCTCCGTCAATCACCTGTATGGCGAGGTTGTTCTCCCCGCTGCCATCGCGTTTGGGGCTGCAGTATTCAAATAAATAATAGCTGTTGGCGCGTTCGGAAACCTTCAGGGAAAGTTGGTTGAAAGTAGCCTCTAGTTCTTCCTTGTCCCCGGCAAATACACTGAAGGTCTTACCAATGGATTCCAGGATCTGACTGTCTATTTCCGCCCCAAGTCCAATGGTGAAAAAGGAGATATTGGAATCGGCCTCTTCCACTTTTCCCAGGGCGTCGGCCTCGCGATACCGGGATGCCTGATCCGTCCCGTCTGTGAAAAGGACTACGGACGCTGCCCCTATGGTATTATTCTTGCGACTGTCGTCCAAAAGGGCAGAAGCTATGTCAGCACTTTTGATCACCGCTCCATAGAGGTCCGTTGACGGGTCCTCACTGATATCGACCTGAATCCCTTCTATGGCAGCCAGCAAATTCGTCCTGGAAGGAGTTAGTGGCTGTAGTTCGTGCAACATATCCTGACCATCGAACCAATATATCGCCATTTTGAAGGATTCGCTGTCAAGTTCCGGCATTACATTATCTACAAAACTGGCCGCGGCGGATTTAAGTTCTGACAAGCTTGTACTCAGCACACTGTTGCTCAAATCAAGAACGAGCAGGGTATGGTTCGTAAAAACCTGTGAGTTTGGAGAAATACGCGCCTTGGATTCGGAAGGGGAAATAGTATTGAAACACTCGTCATTGCGCCCTTGTTCGTAGATTGCGAATTGATCGGCCGTAAGCCCTGCCACAGGATTGCTGAATTCATCGGATACCCTGAAAAACACAGAGACCTTTCCGGGGAGGGTGGTGAATTCATCCTGAATGGAAAGGATCAACTCATCGGGCCCGAGACCAAGGCAATCGTCCACCTGTGTGCCCAAACCCAGCTCGCCTCCAAGATTAGGATTAAAGCTTACATCATCATCCGAAGTCCCACAGGAGAACAACAGAAAAAAACCTAAAACAAAGAATGGAAACCGTAAGGGAAGATTCATTTTCATGGTACTGATCATTTCATTGAACAACGGGCGAATATTTATCCTAGTATCCCAAACTCCTGAAAATCGTTGGAGTGCCGCATAAGATTTGCTATGCCCCTACAGATTGAGATGGCAAAAACAATTAAAACCGAAGAGGTATCCGATTATTTTTTGATACTTTTAAAATGCCTTTTCCCTTGATATCGCTGGTCTGGTGACGGACTATTGAATGAATGTTTTAGGCGAAGTACCCGGAGCTCGGGGCGGTGGGGATAACATTAATACGGGTTTTGCAGGATCTTGCCCGGGTGGATTTGCACTTTGCTATAAGCCGGGTTGCAATGGTTATTTCAGAAATGATAATTCGGGAAAGGGAAATCATCGGATAATATGACAATACTACTTTTTGGGATCACAAGGGATATCGTTGGGCAAGGCGAACTTTCGCTTTCAGGGCCCGGTGCGTCGGATTTGAGAACAGTTGGCGACCTCAAATCCCATCTGATTGAACGATATCCGGAACTCAATAAATTAAGTTCCCTGGCCATAGCTGTAAATCAATCTTATGCAGAAGATAAGGATCCGGTCGGAGAATTAGATGAAATTGCATTGATCCCGCCTGTGAGCGGTGGATAGTCCTATGCGAATGACCGATCATCGTATTGTAACGTTATTGCTGGCCGCAGGTGCTTCCAGCAGAATGGGTCAGCCCAAGGCCCTGCTCCCCTGGGGTGATACGACGGTATTAGGCCATCTTTTAGGGCAGACAGCAGCAGCAGGACTTCAGGATACCGTACTGGTAACCGGGGCCCATCATAGAGAAATTGTTGCGGTTTCCGATTTGGACGGGGTCCTTATGTGTTTAAATCAAGGTTGGGATGCCGGAATGGGCTCGAGCCTGGTTGCAGGGATTCGGTATGTTTCAGATTTTATTACAGGGGCCACTGCAATTTTGGTGTTGCTTAGTGATCAACCCCTGATTTCTCATGAATATCTTCAGGAAATGCTCAAAGCACATCTGGCACATCCGGGACATATCATCGCCACGGCCTATGGGACAGGCGAAGGGGTCCCTGCGCTTTTTCCACGTGATTTCTGGGGGGAAATGCTCCGTATATCCCCAGAGAAGGGCGCCAAAGCATTTATCAGATCCCGTGGGGAGGATGTATTGCTGCTTGATGCAGGGGTTGCCATTACGGATATGGACACCCCTGAGGCTTACAGGAAAGCACTTAAAATAGCGGGACTGAATACGGATTTAAAATAGATACAATGTTAAAAATACACCTTATTGCTCTGGCTTTGTTTGCCGGTATTTTATTACAGGGGCAGGAAATGAGTTTTGAAGCGTACAACCCCGTTTCCACGCTGGTAGTTCCCGAGAATCCGGTTGGCAGTGCGCGATTTCCTGTGGTCGATGTGCACAGCCATCACTTTAATATGCCTTCTCAGGATTTGTCTGTCCTGGTACATGCCATGGACTCACTCAATATAGCTGTTCTGGTAAACTTAAGCGGGGGTTCCGCAGCCCATTTAAAAGGGGCGATCGCAAATGTGCGCGAGCACTATCCAAACCGCTTTCTGGTTTTTACAAATGTAGATTTCGATGGGGTAGGGGACCCGCAGTGGGGAGTACGTGCTGCCGCACAATTGGAAGAAGACGTGCGCAGTGGTGCGGCCGGGCTCAAGATATACAAGAGTCTGGGACTACGCTATCGGGACTCGGAAGGCAAAAGGATTGCCGTGGACGATCCACGATTGGATCCAATATGGGAAAAATGTGCAGAAATGGGGATCCCGGTCCTGATCCATTCGGCGGATCCAAAATCCTTCTGGGACCCTATGGATTCTGAAAATGAACGTTGGCTGGAACTCAAGACCCGACCCCGGCGCAAACGAAGCGATACAGATCCTGCTCCATGGCAGCAAATCATCGAAGAGCAGCACCGGATGTTCCGAAAACATCCCAAAACCAATTTCATCAATGCCCATATGGGGTGGTATGCCAATGACCTAGGGAAACTTG
>JARRLI010000051.1:0-15912 GCA_037387145.1 Robiginitalea sp.
GGAGGTTGAAAGCCAGGAGTATTCCTGTGATAAGGGCGGATCCGTCGCCAATGGTAACAGGGGTTCTTAATAAATATTTCTGAATCAGGTATTCGAACAAAAGACAGGTAATTACAGCGGTTACGGTTGTTATCAAGGCATTGATCCCAAAGACGTAAAGAGAAACCAGAAATGCCGGGGTCAGTGCGATTACAACATCGTACATTAATTTTTCAGAGGTTCTCTCCGAATGTACATGGGGGGAAGCGGAAACGATAATAGGATGCTCGCTCATAATTACCCTTGATTCGATTCGAGTTGCTTGGTAATGGTTTTTCCAAATCGTATATAGTCCAGAAGAGGTCGATGGGATGGACATACATAGCTGCATGAACC
This sequence comes from Robiginitalea sp., assembly GCA_037387145.1. Taxonomy (GTDB): domain Bacteria; phylum Bacteroidota; class Bacteroidia; order Flavobacteriales; family Flavobacteriaceae; genus Robiginitalea. Next base: position 376 of record JARRLI010000051.1, read on the forward strand.
ACATTCGATACAAGTAAGGATATCTTCCTGGGCAGCTTTTTGGAACATATTTTTTTCGGAAAGGTTCATCAGCAAATGAGGTTCAAGACCCATGGGGCAAACATCCACACACTCACCACACCGGATACAGTTCTTGGGTTTTCCTCTGCTTGCCTCTTCCTCTGAGATAACCAAAATTCCAGATGTACCCTTGGTAACCGGAACATCCATGTTTTTCAAGGCTTTCCCCATCATGGGACCGCCACTGACAATTTTGCGAGTGTCCTCCGGAACCCCTCCCGCCGCTGCCATCAGATCATTTATCGGTGTTCCGATCTTCACCCAGAAATTTGAAGGATTCTCCAGCTTCTTTCCAGTGACCGTGACCACGCGTTCGATAAGGGGCATGTTGTGCTGCACGGCCTGATAAATTGCGAAAACAGTGCCTACATTGTGGACCACCACACCCACATCCAGTGGAAGCCCGTTTTTAGGGACTTCCCGCCTCAAAAGTGCTCGTACAAGTTGTTTTTCCCCACCCTGAGGATATTTGACTCTCAATGCAGCAACCTGGATTCCGGGGTCTCCAGAAGTTAGCTTTCTGAAGAGTTCGATGGCATCTTTCTTATTGTTTTCAATTCCTATGATAGCCCTTTTAAGATGCAGGGCATGCATCAGTATCCGGATGCCTATAAGTATTTCTTCTCCTTTTTCCAGCATCAGGCGATGATCTGCCGTCAGATAGGGCTCACACTCTACCCCATTAACGACAAGGCAGTCCAGTTTCCTGTCCCCCTCTATATGCAGCTTGACGTGTGAGGGAAATGTAGCGCCCCCCAAACCGACAATCCCAAAATCGGAAATTCGCTCAAGAATCTCTTCAGGGGACATTGAAATTTCTTTTTTGAGCGGATACTCGACCTCTTGAAAATTGGTTTCATTCTTAACGTCGGTCCTGACCACGATACATTGCTGTTTATAACCGCGGGTGTCTATGATCTTGTCTAGCTTGGTTACCGTCCCGGCCACCGGGGTGTGAATATTGGAAGAGACATACCCTCCTGACCTGGCTATGATCTGTCCTACTTCCACCTTATCTTTCCGCTCCACGACAATCTCTGCGGGAATACCAATATGCTGGGCAACAGGAATATATACTACCTTGGGAACCGGAAGTTTTTTGATTGGCTTGGTGGAGGTCAATTTATTTTCTGGAGGGTGGACCCCTCCTTTCGGAAAGGTCTTAAGCATCATTTCTGGGTTTTACGGGTTCAGCCGTTGCCGACACTTCGGGTTTTGATTTCTTTTCTTTCCGTGGAGGAAAATTGGTTTCAATGATGGAGTGGGTGGGGCATGCTGGAACACATTTACGACAGAGTGTACAGATCAAAGGATCGATATACGCCAGGTTGTTTTCAACCACGATCGCATCCTTCGGACAGGCGTCGATACACTTGGAACATCCTATACAAGCTACTGAACAGGCCTTTTTCGCAATCCCTCCTTTTTCTTCATTCAGGCATCCAACATATATTTTCAAATCCCTTTTTTTCTTGGGACGCATTTCAATAATGTCGCGAGGACAGGCATCGACGCAAAGGCCGCATGACGTACACTTCTCGCTGATTACCACGGGCAGGCCCGTAGCCTCGTCCATATACATGGCATCAAACTGGCAGACAGCCACACAATCTCCTTCACCCAGACAACCGTATTGGCAATCTGTTTCACCACTGTAGATAAGGGAGGAGATGGTACAGGATTTCGGTCCCTGATACTCCGTGGTCTTGGGCCTTACCTCACAACTTCCCTGACAGCGCACTACTGCAACTGTAGGATCTTTTTCAGCTACCTCTTTTCCAAGCCGTTCTGAAACCGATCTCATGATTTCATTGCCTCCTACCGGACAGAACAAATCGGATATGTCTTCTGTGCCTACCAATTTTTCTGCAAAAGCTTTGCAGCCAGGAAAACCACAACCACCGCAGTTGGCTGCTGGCAGTAATTCCTCTATTTCTGCGATCAATGGATTTTCGTAAACATAGAACTTCTTGGAGACCGCATAGAGCACAAGCGCGGCCACTGTCCCCAGAAGAGTCAACAAAATCACGCTATATATTATCGATTCCGTCATATCGCATTAAATTCTCAGGATGGAAATTTTAAAGGTCTTCCTGAAATAGTCTTTACCTGCATACAGCAATAAATAGTAAGGGATCAGCACCAGGATGGATAATAGGCCCGCCAACCACTCTGCATAAAACATAGATGTGGTCAGCAATGTGAGCAACAGGAGGATAAATGGAAATATATATGCCCAGAATAGGGCTTTGTGGCCTAAATCCTTTCTCAAGTGTACTTCTACAGGTTCATTGAGCCTGAATGATCCCTCCGGATCCGTTATTTCAATTTCCTTGGATGATGATTGGGATGCCCCGCATACGGATTTTGCACGGCATGATTCGCAATGCACATCTTCTTCTAAAGATACTATGATAGATCGACCCTTAATTTCCGATATTATACCCTTGTGGATAAATGTATTCGTAATCCCTGGCGCTGAATCCATGACCATTGTTATTTATCCATACAACTCTAACTATTCAATAAGTGAAACTAATACATTCGTCCATGTCATTTCATGATATATATCAGAGTTTGAGATAATTCGCTACCCGTATTATGGCATTCCGCGGGAGGCTTGGTTGCCGTGGGAATTTCCGTATCTTCCCATGTCAAATCCCTGTTTTCTATGAAAAATATCCTGTTTGCGGGCCTGATAGCCATCCTCAGCAGTTGTGTTCAGCCAGAGCAGAATCCCGAAATCCTCCAGTGGGAGGAACAGGCCTCGAGAGTCACCATCATCCGCGATGATTTCGGGGTGCCCCATGTGTATGGAAGAACGGATGCCGATGCGGTATTCGGCATGCTTTATGCCCAATGTGAAGATGACTTTAACCGGGTGGAACAGAATTACATTTGGGCCATCGGCCGACTGGCTGAAGTGGATGGGGAAGCAGCCCTGTACAGCGATCTCAGGGCCCATCTTTTTATGACCAGGGAGGAAGCCATTACAGCGTATGAAAATAGTCCGCCCTGGCTGCAGGAACTATGCCGGGCATTTGCAGACGGGGTAAATTACTACCTGCATACGCATCCGGAGGTACAACCCCGATTGTTAACGAGATTCGAACCCTGGATGCCCATGTATTTCAGCGAGGGTTCCATTGGAGGGGATATTGAACGGATCAGTACACGGAAGTTGCAAACGTATTACGAAGGGGGAATTGAATTTCCTGAAGCTGAACTGATGGAACTCAAGCGAGAGGAGGCAGCGTTGGAGCCACAGGGATCCAATGGGATAGCTATTTCAGGAGATCTTACGGATTCGGGAAATACCCTGTTCCTGATCAATCCTCATACATCCTTTTATTTCCGTGGTGAAATGCATATGGTGAGCGAGGAGGGACTCAACGCCTATGGAGCCGTAACCTGGGGACAATTTTTTATCTACCAGGGATTCAATGAGAAAACCGGGTGGATGCATACCTCTACCTATACCGATGTGATTGACGAGTTTTTGGAAACCATTACCGAAGTGGAAGGCCGCCCTATGTACCAATATGGTGAAGAACTAAGGCCCGTACGAACCTCCCAGGTCACCCTGTCATTCGCTTCGGGTGATAGTCTTTCGAAGCGTACTTTTCCAATGTACCACACCCATCACGGGCCCATCACGCACAAAACTGACGGTAAACCTGTAGCCTCGGCCATGATGTGGGATCCGGCGAAGGCACTTGAACAATCATTTATACGGACCAAACAGGATTCATATGCAGGTTTCAGGGACATGATGGATATCCGTACCAATTCATCAAATAATACCGTTTATGCAGACGCCGACGGAAACATCGCATATTTCCACGGGAACTTTGTCCCGAAAAGAGACCCGCAATTCAATTACCGCGAACCTGTGGACGGCAGTAACCCGGCCACCGATTGGCAGGGACTTCATACGGTTGAGGAAAATATACTGCTGTTAAACCCGGCCAATGGATGGATTCAGAACTGCAATTCAACTCCTTTTACGGCAGCCCTGGAATTCAGTCCGAAAAGGGAGGACTACCCTGGTTATATGTCCCTGGACCGGGAAAATTTCCGGGGGGTTCACGCTATCGGATTACTTCGGGATCGAACTGGATTTACCCTGGATAACCTTATCGAACTTGCTTATGACCCGTACCTTCCCGCTTTTAAGGTCCTCCTCCCGGGCCTCGTCCGGGCCTATGATGCGCTGCAGGACAAGGAAGTGATCCCCGGAGAGGCCATTGAGTATCTCAGATCATGGGATTATAAGACTTCTGAGGGATCCGTTGCCATGACACTGGCGCATTTCTATGGAACACAATACGGACGGAATGGAAACAGACCAGAGGGCCTGACGGACATGGAATTGATGTCCTACCTGGGGAATCAATCCCCACCGGAAGAGCGTCTTTCTGTTTTCATGGGGGTCCTGGAGAAGTTGGAAGCAGATTTTGGAAGCTGGGAAATCCCATGGGGTGAAGTCAATCGATACCAACGACTGAACGGGGAGATACGTCAGGCTTTTGATGATAATCAACCCAGTATTCCAATCGGGCTTGCCTCGGGGAGGTGGGGTGCCCTTGCGGCCTATGGGGCTCGCTATCACAACAATACAAAACGCATTTACGGGACCCGCGGCAACTCCTTTGTGGCTGTGGTGGAATTCGGTGATAAGGTTCAGGCCAAATCCCTTTTGGCCGGAGGTCAAAGCGGTGATCCCGATTCCCCCCATTTTGATGACCAGGCCACCATGTATGCAAATGCAAAATTTAAGGATGTGCCATTTTACAGGGAAGACGTGATGGCCAGGGCAATGGAGACCTACAAGCCAGGGGAGCGGTAAGTGCTATTCCTCCTCCTTTACTACGATAAGGGAAGCTTTTGAGCCTGTTGAAAGCAACCATTTGTTCGAATACAACAGTTTTCCAGCCTCGTCGTATACATCTACCTGTGCCGTATTGGGACCGGTGGAACCCTGATTGAGCGCCTCGAAATCCAGCCTGTTGAATCCTTTGTCCAGTTCTATATTTATCCCCTTAAAGGCTCCTGTAAGCATCAGGTTGTGCTCCACTATAACCCCATTTGCGAATATACGCACCCTGTCTCCGTCCACAAATTCGTGATCCCTGCAGACGATTCCCACAAATTTGGCCGAAGTAGTGAGATCCCCCAGGTACATATCCCCGAAATGCTGTCCGGACTTTCCTTGTTGCCCTTCGGACATCTTTGGTTTTAAAACAAGATCGTGACCGGCCTGCTTGAGTACCTTGTCTGGCATCATCTTTACCGGATTATCATAGAGGTTCAGATTCAGGTCAGGTGTTTTGTTAAAAGTAGAAGGCGTGCGAAGGCTCAATCCCTGTGAGCTATTGGGATTGATTCCTTTATCTGGTTTGGCTTCAATGCGCAGCTTCCGGCTGTCGGGAATGTCCGTCTGTGCATAGAGGTTCCCAGCCAGGGCTAACAAAGCGAAATATGTAAGGATCAAACGCATCTGTCCTGTTTACAGGGTAAAAGTAGCAAATACCCTGCCAATCAATGTTGAAAATTCGTTAAAATGCAGGTTTTCAATCGGGTAAGAAATAATCCCGGGCAGCGATCTTCCATGTGTCAACTACCGCGCCACCTATAATAACGAGTGCTTTAGGGTATTTGATAACCGTTGGGCAGATGTGCATCGGAATGGCATAAAGTACGGTGCCTATAGTGAGGGTTTCCGCTTTATCCGTAGTGAGGACCAGGTGTTCTTCACTCTGCCCGGATTGTGTGTGTTCGGTAAGCTGGGGCAAAAAGACCCTGGGGAACCCCATTTCAGCAGCAACAGCTTTGTGCCCAAGATCCAGACATACCGTATTAGGCGCTGGTTTGCTGATTACCCTGCATAAGAGGGAAGCAGCGGGCAGGAAAGGCATTTCCGGGAACTGTTGACCGTATCGAGCATCCCATAGCAGGGTTGTACCCGGGCTGAGTTCAACCCCTGTCCGGCGTGCATGTATTGGAAAGGTCGGTGAACCTCCCGCTATAATAGCAGGTACCCGGTAGCCGGCTGTCTGGAGTTGTTCCGCCAATTCGGATACCTTTTCAAACGCCTGATCGCACTCAAGGCTTCTGGCCTCAGGGTCCGGATTCCTCAAATGACCGTCATACGCATGAAGGCCGCGGCATACGATACCCTTCCCAGAGGCAATCTCTTCATACAAGGTTATTGCCCGGGGACCCGGCTGGACCCCTGTTCGGTTCATCCCTACGTTCAGGTCCATGAAAACACCCAGACGGACTTCTTCGTGAGCGGCTGCCCTGATTAGGTTTTTGAGGCTGGGTTTCAGGATATTTCTTTTGCAGGTCTGCCAGCCTGCCAGGCCCCGGTCCGGTCAGAGGATATGCCAGAAGGACGTCACGGGCTTTACAACGAGCCAACAGCTCAGCCTCAGCTAGGGTGGCACATTTGAATTTATGGATCCCCCTCTCCAGCTGCATCCGGATTATTTCGGCCATTTTATGGGTTTTTATGTGCGGCCGCAGGCGATCGGCAGATCCCGCTAATCGAAGCATCTGATCTATATTATGTTCAATGCGCTCCGGATATATCAATAGGGCCGGGGAAGCAATCTGATTTTCGGATTCAACCCGATACCAAGGTTCTGAATGCATAGGCTTGTGTGCTAGTTCAGTTTAAAAATGGCTTCAATCTCAACGGCCACATTGCCAGGTAAGAACATTCCTACAGCAGAACGAGCCCCTATTCCCTTATCCTGCCCAAAAACCTCAGCCATCAGTTCGCTGAACCCGTTGATCACATAGGGGTAATCGTGAAAATCGGGACTCCCGTTTACCATTCCCAGGGTCTTCACCAGAAAACTGATCTGGTCCAGGGAACCAAAATGGGTTTTGATGGTTGACAGCATGGTCTTCCCTACCTGCCGGGCTGCTGCTTTGGCCTGCTCCCGATCCATGTCTACCCCAGCACGGCCGCAGATATAGGTCCCATCCTCCTTCATAGGCGCCTGACCCGATATGTATAAATATCCGTCAGAAACACGGACGGGCTTGTAGAGACCTGCCGGGGGAGGAGCCGGCGGGAGTATGAGGTTGAGAGCAGTTAGATTTTTTTCTGGTGAATTTGTTTTCATGGATCAAAGTATTGCGTTTAAAGTGAGAACCCCAAGAAGCCCCATAATGCCAACGGTAGTTTCCATTACCGTCCAGGTCCTCAGGGTATCTGAAATAGTCAGGTTAAAATATTCTTTAAAAAGCCAGAAACCACTGTCGTTGACATGGGATAGCATCAAACTTCCGGACCCTATGGCCAGGACCATGAGTTCAGGGGCAACCCCCGAGGTACCGATCAGAGGAAGAACGATGCCCGCAGCGGTAAGGCCTGCCACCGTGGCAGAACCCACACATACCCGGATCACGGTGGCGATGCCCCAGGCCAGGATTAGCGGTGAGATATCGGATGCTGCCAGCAACCCACCTATATATTCGCTTACCCCACTGTCAATCAGCACTTGTTTTAACGCCCCGGCCCCTGCAATTATAAGCAAAACCATCGTAATTCCTGAGACGGAATCCGCGACGGATTTCATGAGTTCCTTCATAGCCCTGCCCCGTGCCAGGCCCAGGGTGTAGATCGCGAGCAAAACCGAGAGCAGCATGGCAATTACAGGATTACCCACAAAGGAAAGGGCTTCCCGGAGCAGGTGTCCATCGGGAAGCAGTAATTCGGATACGGTGGCAGAACCTAGAAGGATTACCGGTAGAAATGCCGTAAAAATACTTACTCCAATCCCCGGCATTTCCTCCTCTGAAAGAACCTTGGGATTGACGAAGTCCGCCAGGGGACTGGCAGGGATATTTTTAAAGGTCCTGGAGAGGATAGGGCCTGCCACCACAATAGCGGGAATGGCGATCAGGATCCCGTACAACAGGGTTTTTCCCAGATCCGCCTGAAAGATTTCAGAAATGGCAGTGGGAGCTGGGTGTGGGGGCCGATATCCATGGGTGACCGAGAGGGAAGCCAGCATCGGCATGCCCACGTAGAGCAGGGGCAAACCCGTTGCCGCATCCACGGTAAACACAAGGGGTACGAGGATCACGAATCCGACCGTATAAAACATGGGGATCCCCACTATAAAACCTGTAAGTACCACGGCCCACTGCACATTTTTTAATCCAAATCTACTCACCAGGCGGGTGGTGATCCGTTGGGCAGCTCCGCTGTCTGCTACAAGTTTTCCAAGCATGGCCCCCAGACCCAATATGATCAGCAGGAACCCCAATGTATTCCCAATCCCTGTTTCAATGGCGGTAACAATCCCTTCGAGGTCCATGCCTTCAGCAAGACCAACCCCAAGGGATACAATAATAAATGCGATAAAGGCATTGAGTTTGAATCGGGCAATTAGCAAAAATAACAGGAGAATCCCCCCGATTACGATCAGAAGCGGCATAACTCAGATGCAGGTTGGTTTTCGTTTTAAAGATAGGATTTTTTACTCCAGGATATCTTCAGGGCCCTGAGCCCGGCACTGTTTTATCTTTTTGGACGTTTGATGTTGGTTTAAGTCCGAACATAGGATGCAACCATTTGAAAGGTAGGATCAGGAACTGATAGAGTATCAGACATCCTCCGAAAGTGCCCAGGGTCAGAAGGGTGGCTTTGGTCCAGAGTCCCCACTCCAAATCCATGATAAAAAAAGCAAGGATAAGGGTCAGTGTCTGATGAAGGATGTAAAAAGGATATACGGCCCGGTTGCAATAAGCCAGGATTCTATTGGGGCGGTTCAGATACACCGCCGCATTACCGAACAGGACAAAGATCCAGGTCCACAAGTTGAAGATTTTGACTCCTGCCTCAGTAAAATGGCGAACGGCCCCATCTTCAAATTGCCAGATAAGTACAAGGGTCGAAAAACTAAACAAACCCAGTAATAAGTTGCGCCTGCGGTACTTCATTACATGCTCCCAGAAAGATGATCCGCTGGAGATAAGCAAAAAACCATACAGGAACAAGGTGCCAAAATTAATGAGGGCAAACCAGTCCCCGACCAGGGCATGTGTCACCGGAAAGAACGGTTCCAATAGTGATTCCCAAACATACAGGGGGAGGAGGAAGACCAGCCATCCAAAGGGCCAGGCCAGAACCAGGGAGAATAACAGCAGGTACGGTAAGAACCACAAGTGATGCCAACTTAAATTGCCCTCCGGATAAATGCCAACAAAGGATTGGGAAGGAAACCATTGCCAGTAGGAACCCGTAAAGTCACCCTGAACCAACCTTTCGAGGTAAATCTGAGGTGGCACGATCAACAGCATCCCGAAGATTAAGGGAATTCCCAATCTGCGAAGACGCTCCCAGGAGTACTGGCTGGCCGAGCGAAAAGAGTACGCATAAAATGTACCCATTCCGGAGATCACAAAAAGGATGGGCAAACGCCACTGGTTCAGGAATAGCATGGGCCATCTTAACTCGGGATAGATTTCATTGTTTTTCAGATGCCAGCCCCATGGCACAAAGAACATCCCTACATGATAGAAGATCAGCAGGGTGAATACTCCCACCCTCAGCCAGTCCAGATCGTATCTTCTTACTTTTTTCATAAGAAATCAACGGCTATGGTAATCAGAAATTTTTTGGGGTCCCTCCAGCAACAATCGAACGACACGAAGATTCCCTTCTTCCGTAGTGGCAATATGCCATTTTATAAGGCTTATTTCCCCGTTCTCTATCTCCAATCCTGTAATACTTCGCGGGTGTACGCAACTACCATCGTTAAAAAACGGGATCTCTCCGGGTTCCGGGAACCGGGGTCGGTGCGTGTGTCCGGCAATGGTAATGATCAGGTTTCGTTCCAGGATCCACCTTTTTATGCGTTTTTCGACGCGAATCAGTTCCTTGTAGTTCTTTGCCGGGGATGTGGGGTCCGCTATTCCCCAAACCTGTAAAGGTTTCCACAGGATCCGGACCATGAACCGGCTTAGGCGCCAGAAGGTATAATTCCACCAGTCTGCCTGGTGTCCATGACATAGGAAGAGTTCTTGTCCGGTCCTCTCATGCCTAAGGATCAGGGCTTCATGGTAGGTAAGCCCCCTGAACAGCTCTTTGTCCTTTCCATCAATGGGCTCGAAATAACTACTGAGGTGTTTTTGAACATATACTGGATCCTTGTATACCATATCGTGGTTGCCCCAGATCATGTGGAGCCGGTTTTCCAGATAGAATTTTTTCAGGAGTTGGTATACATTCTTATGGGCTTCCAGGAGCGATTCAAAATGCAGGTTTTCCCATAGTTCATCCCCATCTCCCAATTCTATATAGTGAAAGCCCTCCCGGAAATACTGATTCAAAGCGTGGAAATAGATATTGCGGTTATCCGCAAATTCATCTGCAAAGCTGTTATCACCCCTGTGACAGTCACTAAAAAGTATGAACCTGGAGGTATCGTTGAAAGGAATCACCCTGGCTTGTCGGTAAGCCCGGTCGAGGCGCTTTTGAGAATTCATCTGATCCTGTTCTATGATCGGTTGATGCCGGATGAAAACCATCCTAAAAGTATGGCCCGTTAAAACTTCTGTAATTTTAGAGGCTCTTGGGAGGCTAATCAGGGCACCCATAAGTAAAGGTATGGAAAAAGAACTACCACTAAAACACCTGATCAGCTTTGATGAGTGAGAATGAAATCAGGGCCATTTCCCTTACGTATTACAATGTTCTCTTAAACCTTTCCTAACGCCTAAAAAAGTTTCGGAAGTGCACTTCTGATAATACGGATTAACCTCAACAATCCCGCAACTCTGTTTTTCATATTCCTGGCCCCCTTTTTCCACTTTCGCTGGGCCTATTCTCAGGATTCGATTACGGGAGGGGCTGGCAACCGGGGGAGGGATCCGGTCGTTGGTACATCTCTTATGGTGGAGGGATATTTGCCAACGGAGCCCTTTTTCATGGGGCTGAGGGATTTCGATTCTCCCTAGGGCTGGGCTTTGATTTTTAGGGGAGTGGAAAGGCGTACAGGTTTCCCCCGGTACGCATTCGCCGCTCATCAGCCAGATAAAGCAGCGTATCATTGACAAAACAGATAGCTTCCAATTGGGTGGTAGCCCCCAGGTCAATGGTGCGGTCCGGTCCTTTTCCAAACTGTTTCTTGCCGAAGTTTTCAAAGATCCATAATTTCCCGTATCCCAGCAGAACAAGCCGGTTTTGGTCTGGAGAAAGGGCGGCATCTGTAACCCGGCAGGAAGGGCGATCATTACAGGTGGAGAACTTTAATATTTCGGTGGCGATGTATTTCCCGGGCTGGTCCGGGACACTGTAAATATGTGCGGTACCATCAAAAGGATCTCCCTGATTTTTCGTAATAATATAGAGGCTGTCGCCGTAATGAAAGAAAGCCTCAGCGTCGAACCGTCTGCCGGAAAAGGGTGGAGGGAAGGATTCCTGGTCCGGGTATCTGAAATGGATTTGTTTGGCAGGGATTTTATCCCCCTTTTCGATGTGTGGATTTGGAAGTTTATGAATGACCAGGTCCTTTCGCTTACTCTTGTTATTCCCAAAATCGCCGATGTAAAGGTTGCCAAGGGTATCGTTGCAAAGGGCTTCCCAATCTTTGTTTTTGGCATTTGACACCTCAAAAGTAGCCACTATGGATCCCGTTGTGTCTATCCCATAAAGGTTGTCCGCATTCCCGCCATCTTCTATTACCCAAAGCGTTTTACCGTCAAGGGTGGTCATTCCGGAAGATTCGTTCAGACGTTTTGGCAGGTCAGCAGAAGGATTAAGCCGTCCGTTCCGTACGCAGCCTGAGACTAAAACAATGCTCAACAGGACGATAAGAATTCGCATGCGGGTCTCCTTTGATTTTTTGAAGTTCAAAAGTACGCTTTTACCCCAACATGCGCCGATCATGCAATGGAGTATGGTAATGAGGGGGTAACCCTTGTTTAGTTCCAGAACAGGGCATAGATGGCCGAAATAATGATTAGCGCTGCAAATGCACCAATGTTGAATTTGGGGCTTGTCTTGAACACATCTTTGGTAAGCGGGATTCCCTTTGGATCGTCCGCTCCGTTATTCTGCCTCAGGCTGACCAGGATAATGATGCCCATGGTAAGCAAACAGGTATATCCCATTTGATCGAGGAAGGGCACATCCAGGAAGAACGGGCTATCCGACCAGCCATTCTGCCCCACCTTGAAGTATAGCGCAATGGGAATAGAAGCCAGCGCTCCAACAATGGCTGCCCGGTTTGTGGTTTTCTTCCAGAAGAGACCGAGAACAAATACAGCCAGGATACCCGGGCTCACCAGACCGGTATATTCCTGAATGAATTGAAAAGCCTGATCGATACCTCCGAGCAGCGGGGCCATGATACAGGAGATTACCAGGGCCACAGCAGCAGTCATTCGTCCTACATTCACCGTTTTCTTAGAGGATGCGTTGGGATTGATGTATTGCCGGTAAATGTCCATGGTAAAAATGGTTGAGGTTGAATTCAGCATGGAAGCAAGGGAAGAAACAATCGCTGCTGCAAGCGCTGCAAAGGCGACCCCCTTTAACCCCACAGGCAGGAATTGCAACAACCAGGGATAAGCCTTGTCCGCTTGTTCGAGGGATGGGATATTGTTCAAGGCGAGATCCCCCAGGCGATCCATGGTGGAAGGATCATTGACCATCACATAGGCGGCTATGCCCGGGATGACCACGATTACAGGTATGATGATCTTCAAAAAGGCTGCCAGGATGATTCCTTTCTGGGATTCCCTGAGCGATTTGGCAGCGAGTGTCCTTTGAATAATATACTGGTTAAATCCCCAGTAATAAAGGTTAGCCACCCACAGGCCTCCTACAAGGACACCCAGGCCGGGCAGGTTCTTATACTCCGGATTGGACTTGTCCAGTATCATAACAAATTTTTCCGGGACAGCTTCATATACAGTCTTTAAACCGGCCAGGATTCCATTGCCGTTTGACACGGCATCCAGCGCCAGATAGGTTGTGACAAGCCCGCCCAGGACCAGGAAAATAACCTGGATCACATCTGTCCAGGCCACTGCGGTCCAGAAAACGGCAAGAATGGTTTTCAGGGTAGTAGAGTACCGCTGTTCCACAAATTCCGGGATGGTGTACAGGCCTTTATTTATAAAGATTGGAAGGAAGAATTTTCCTACAATCAAAAGAGTCACTGCGGCCATCCATTCGTAGGAAGCAATCGCGAGCCCCACGGCAAAACCCGATCCGGACATCCCAATAAACTGTTCTGCTGAAATATTGGCGGCTATAAGCGAGGCCCCAATAGCCCACCAGGGAAGGGATTTGCTGGCCAGGAAATAATCTTCTGCAGTTTTCTGGTGTCCTTTTTTATCCCGGGATACATAAAGCCCGACAGAAAGAATCAGAAGGGCATAGGAAACAAAGATGAAATAATCCCAAAATCCGAAGGTTGAGGTCATTGCGATTGGTCTTAGTTGGTTATTTGGTCAAGCTAGGCTAAAATAAGAGATTCCGGGCAATTCACTTCATATTTGCATGAAATGTTTAACAGCAGGCTATAATCCAAAAACAGCGGATCCGATGCTGCCACGGAAATACAATTGATTCAGGGTCATGGGTATACCCTTAGCGAATCACAGCCTGTTCTCTTCGGAAATAGGTGCTGACAGATTTTACTCAAAGGACGCCTCTTCCTTCAGGGGCAGGTATATTTCAGCTTTCCAATTCAACGGATTTCCTCCCATATTTGGATTGTTGTGGAAGACCTCGACTGGTGTGTCATCCACTTCCAGGCCTTGTTTTTCTGCATAATCCAGGAGGGCATACCAGGCACGGTCTGAGGTGATGTAATTTCCATTATAGGTGGCTTTGATCGCCCGTTTTGGGAAAATGCGCTTATAGCTGATTTCCGGATGACGCGGCAGGCGGTCCGAACGGATAATTGGAAAGCAGAAATTATAGTCAAGGCTGTCCTTGTCTCGTTCCCATTGATTTACGATGATCATGGGAGGCCCGTTGAGGGTCACCTGATTATTGATAAGTACGTTGCTTAAAAGCATGTAATTATCCATCATCCCACTGGCCTTTCCGTGTTGGGATGTTTGCAGATTGATATAGGCGTAAAAGGTACTTGGGAGTTCAGCTTCCCCGTCAATGTGAACTTTAAACAAATCGATATGATCGTTGAGGTCCTGTGCGAAATCCATCACGTACTGTACGCTTAAACGCTCGATGGCGGCATCCGTAAAAGGCACGAGGAATTTATTCTTCAGGCTGTGATCCTGGTCTTTAATGCGTACGGATACCCTGGAGGTGCTGTCGGTCAGGGGTTCGATATCCCATCGGTATAAATGCACTGAATCGCCTATCTGAACCTTTTGCTCAAGGTGATTCAGGTCTTTCTGAACCACTTGAGTCCCCGCCACACCAACTGTTTTATGCCAGAACTTGACAGATTGGTTAATTGTCCCCGGAAAAGTTTTTGCTTCAAATCGGACGATATAATCATAGGGATAGATAAAAAGATATCCAGCCAGGATCAACAACAAAACAATGAAGATTCCAACGAGTGTCTTTCTCATATTAACGTATTAAGATGCTTGTCTCTGAACGGATCATTGGTATTTTTTTGTAATCATAGGGAGCTATCGGCCCTTTGGGCATCTACATTCATGTCGAGATGGTCGATCACAAATTTCCCAAGGTCCCTGCCCTGTTTCACCCCGATTTCCACAGCTGTCCGGTAGTGGATCCCCCCGTACATGCGGCTTATGGCGGCCTCATCGGCCGCTTGCCGGAATGAAGTAAAACTCCGCACGGGAAGTCCGTATTTCAATTCGGTGTCGTCATCAAAGGCAAAATCCTCTCCAAAAATATCAGTAAGTGCTACCGCTGCCGCCCCTGAGACTACGCTATGGCCACTGGTGTATTCCGGAAACGGTGGAGTTTGTAGAACGGGTTTCCAGCTTTCATCTATAAACTCATTTATCAGGGTTTCAGGCCGGATAAGATTACTCCGGTATTTTTCGTCCCAGCAACTGATAAATGCATCTGAAATGGCAATGGAAGTCCTGGTATAGGCGAAAAGGGTGTCATCAAAGCCACTTTTGGTTTTGCGGCTTGCAATTTTTGTGATCCCTATCCAGTGAGCCCCGGGGCTAATCTTTTTGGTGGCAAACATCAGATGTCCACGGGTTACAGATACATAGGGATTACAATCCCAGAACTGTGCGATAGCCACCTCTTCCGATTCATCCCCTTTCCTGGTGATTTCATTGCTGATGTCATAGACTTCCTTCACTTCTTTGTAGAATTCAGTACCTGCTTCCATGGAAAAAGGCGGTGGAGGCGTTGGCTTGAACTGGGCTGCTGAGTCTATAACGAAAGGGCGGATTTTGTTCCAGTGAGGTTCAATCCCCTCCATATACGAGGGGGGCGTCGGCTGCCAGCGGGAAGGCTCGTCCGTATCCACTGTGAACTTG
>JARRLI010000052.1:0-6684 GCA_037387145.1 Robiginitalea sp.
GCCCGGAATACCTGATCTTCAAAGGGAGACCAGCCACATTTATAAAGAATATTATCTGTGCTGACAGTCCATGGCCTGTCCGGGGTAACCACCGTCAGGTCTGCGAAATATCCTTCCCGCAGATATCCCCTTCCTTCAAGGTTAAAAAGGATCGCTGGGTTATGGCACATTTTCTGAACGATGGTTTGAAGGGGAATCAGCCCCTCGAGAAATTTCTCCATGAGTGCCGGAAGCACATGCTGTACCAATGGACCTCCTGAAGGGCACGAAGTATAGGGATGTTGCTTCTCCTCAAGGGTCTGTGGTGCATGGTCAGTAGCCAAAATATCGATTCGATCATCCAATACAGCTTCCCAAAGTTGTTCGCGGTCTTTCGCAGTTTTCACCGCGGGATTCCATTTGATCAGTGATCCTTTGGTCCGGTAATCCTCCTCGGAAAACCACAGGTGGTGAATACAGGCCTCTGCCGTTATCTTTTTCTCCTCGAGTGGAATATCATTGCTGAACAATTCCATTTCCTTTCCTGTTGAAAGATGAAAGACATGCAGTCGGGCACCTGTTGATTTGGCAAGGGATATTGCCTTGGATGAAGAAAGATAACAGGCTTCTTCACTCCGGATAACCGGATGGAATTCCATCGGTATGCCTGCTCCGTAGGTCTCCTTATATGCAGCCAGGTTACGCCGTATGGTAGGCTCGTCCTCACAATGTGCGGAGATCACCATTTCCGTGCTTCGAAAAATTCGTTCCAGTACGGCCTCGTCATCCACAAGCATATTACCCGTCGAAGAGCCCAGGAAAAGTTTAATCCCGGAACAGGTGTTTTTGTCCAGGCGCTTTATTTCCTCAATATTATCATTGGTTCCCCCCAGCAGAAAGGAATAGTTGGCATAGGCCGATTGGGCAGCCATCTGGAATTTTTCCTCCAACTTCTCAAGGGTAGTAGTCTGAGGAACCGTATTGGGCTGTTCCATAAAACTCGTGATGCCACCGGAAATAGCAGCCCTGCTTTCCGAGGCAATATCTCCCTTATGGGTAAGCCCTGGCTGCCGGAAGTGCACCTGATCATCGATTAGGCCCGGGAGCAGGTAGTTGCCTTCAAGATCGATCACCCTCGCACTTTCGTCAGAAAGGTCTTTTCCTATTCGGCCAATCCGGTCCCCTTCGATTAATAAATCCCCTTCAACAACCGCGCCCTCATTGACCATCCGGGCATTTTTCAATAGAATCCTATCCATCTAAAAATTGTTCTTTTTAAAGATACTCCGAACCTTCATACTTATGACCCCAAAAACGGCTTCCCATACGATGGTCTTGCTCATCTTGGATTGCCCTTTTTCCCGGTCAGTAAATACAATGGATACTTCCTGCAATTTGAATTTTTTCCTGTAAGCCCTGAATTTCATTTCAATCTGGAAGGCATATCCCACAAACCTCACTGAATCAAGATCAATAGCTTCCAAAACCCTCTTGTGATAGCACATAAACCCAGCCGTAGGATCGTGAATCCTCATTCCGGTGATCAACTTAACGTAAATGGATGCCCCATAGGACAACAATACCCTTTTTAGCGGCCAATTGACCACATTTACACCTTTTTTATAGCGGGATCCAATAGCCACATCTGCTCCATCAAGACAAGCCCTGTGAAGGCGTGTCAGGTCTGAGGGGCGATGGGAGAAATCCGCATCCATCTCAAAAATATACTCATATGGACGCTGAAGAGCCCATTTGAAGCCGTGAATGTAGGCGGTGCCCAAACCGGTCTTCCCTTTGCGTACCTCAAGAAAAAGGGAATCAGGAAACTGCTTCTGAAGTTCTCTGACCCTGGCTGCGGTTCCGTCCGGGGAATTGTCATCCACCACCAAAACATGATAGTTTCGGGGGAGATCAAAAACAGTTAGGATAATCTCCTCGATATTCTCGATCTCATTGTAAGTGGGGATGATCACCAGGCCTTCGGCCATAATTCAAAGTGTTTCCATCAAAAATACCATTTTTGTTCCGTCACTTGCCGGGCATTTGATTTTTTTCCGCCACTCACCAAAGAAATTCATATCCCTTATTTTGTACCTTTGGGCCAATGCAATGAGTATGAGAATTTCCCTTCCCAGGCCATTTTTACTGTTATTGGGAGGTTTGTTCCTGGTCAATCTTCTGCAGGCCTTTACAACCGAATTGCTTTATGATGAAGCCTACTACTGGTATTATGCCCAGAATCCAGCCTGGGGATACTTCGACCACCCGCCCATGGTGGCATGGATGATTGGTGCAGGAACCGTTCTTTTTGAAAATGAACTCGGGGTCCGGCTGGTTAGCTGCCTCTTGGGGATCGGAATCATTTACCTGCTGTGGGAATTGACGGAACATCCGGACAAAAAAACCTATTGGCGGGAATTCTTTGTCTGGGTATTTTCCATGACGCTTCTTCAGGCGTATGGTTTTTTAAGCCTTCCGGATACGCCGCTTTTATTTTTTACAGCGCTCTTCTTGTTGGGTTACAAACGGTTTCTTCAAAAACCCGGGATTGGCATTTCACTCCTGCTGGGCCTTTGCATGGCTGCGCTGATGTACAGCAAATACCATGCTGCACTGGTAATCCTGCTGGTACTGATATCGAATTTAAGTCTGCTTAAAAGTCGGTATGCCTGGCTGGCACTCGGGGTTTCCTTATTCTGTTATCTACCACACCTGTACTGGCTGTTTCAAAACGATTTCGTCTCGATAAAATTTCATCTCTTCGAACGCCCCAACCAACCCTATAGCTTTACAAAATTCACCCTTGGCTTCCTCTTGAATCTGGTGGCCCTCTTCGGACTGACCTTTCCCTGGGTGTACAGAACGCTCCTCAAAACAAGGCATAAAAACCTCTTTGAAAAAGCACTGCTTTACCTGACAGTTGGGTTTTTGATTTTTTTCTTTGTGTCGAGCTTTCAGCGACGGGTCCAAACCCAATGGCTAATCGTCGTCTGTGTACCTCTGGGAGTACTGGTTGCGCAGCGCCTGATGTCCCAGTCCGGATTGAGGAAATGGATTTGGCGTATGGGGCTTATAAACATCCTGATTTTAGGCTGGTTGCGCTTTGGCCTGGTCCACGAGCCGATATTCCCGGGTACTTTTGAATCCCATGGAAACAAAGCGTGGGTCCAAAATCTGGACTCCGCAGCCGGTGGGGCCTCCGTTGTATTCGAGAACTCCTACAGAAAAGCATCTATGTATCAGTTTTACTCGCGGAAACCCTCCTTTTCTCTAAACAATACCTACTACCGTAAAAACCAGTATTCCATCGATGGATCCGAGGAGCTCCTGAGGGGAAAAGAGGTGTTTTACATCCTTAAAGGCGCTCGTAAGACAAAACATTATTACACGGACGCAAAAGGCAATAGGCAGTATGGTTATTTTATCGAGAATTTTCAACCCTACCGAAGGTTGGAAGCCCGAATTTCACAAGAAAGCCAGCTAAAACCTGGTGATCGTTATCAGATGTGGCTGTACAATCCTTATGATCGAAATATCCCTTTATCCGAACTGACGTTCGGCGTTGCGTACCTGGATCCTTTCAAGCGGGCCAACGAGGTGCGGAATATTTCCGTAGATTCTTTCCCCTTGGCACACTTGCCAGGCCGGGATTCCGTCAAATTTGAATTTGTCCTGCCCGCATGGAAGGCTCAAAAAGAAATCCCCTTTTATATCCGGGCAGTTATATCTGAAAACGGATTGCCCTGGGGCATTAATGGATCTGCACAACCCATAGAACCGTAATGGAAGCCCTGGAACGCACCTTTAATTCAAACGACTGGATTACAGTTGTATTCTTGTTGAGCCTAATATGCCTCGTGTTTGCAAGAGCATTTTTCCTGGGCCGGTTTCAGAATTTTATGATCCTGCCATTCAACAACAAGTATATTTTCCTGTATAATAAGAAAGGTAGTCTGGTACACGGTTTCCACCTGGTTCTTACCTTTTTTACTTTCATGAATTTCAGCCTATATCTGGTACTTGCGGGAAATACCCTGCTCGGAGTGGAGATCTATCCGGAGGCTTCATTCCTCATATTGTCGGGTGGGCTTCTGGCAGGTTTTTTCCTTATTAAGATCGGTCTTCAGCTGGGCGGGAGTGCTATACTTGAATTCAAAAGCCTTGCGTCTTCGCTTGTCTTCAGGAAACTTACATACTTGAACTATAGTGCACTTGTCATGTTTGCTGCCAACCTGCTCCTGGGGTATGTAAGCAGCAATTCCAAACCCATTATATTCAGTAGTCTTTTACTTATTCTGGTCATCAACGGAATTGGCTGGATTAGCATATTGAAGATCCATCAAAAATTAATCGCCGCACACTTATTCTATTTTATTTTGTACCTTTGCGCACTCGAAATCGCGCCCTTTTTAATTATCGCGAAACTGTTAAATGACTGATATGAAGGTAAAGACGATTCTGGTTTCACAACCAGAACCTAAAATGGAGAACAGTCCCTATTCAAAACTCATTGAAAAGGAAAAGGTCAAAGTAGACTTCAGGCCGTTCATCCATGTGGAAGGGGTAGATGCGAAAGCCGTAAGGCAACAAAAAATCGATCTTTCCAGGTTTACCGCCATTACATTGACCAGTCGCAATTCTGTAGATCATTTTTTTCGAATTGCGGAGGAGATGCGCTACAAGGTGCCGGATAGTATGAAGTATTTTTGCCAGTCCGAAGCGGTCGCCTATTATCTTCAAAAATATGTGGTCTACCGGAAGCGCAAAATCTATGTTGGAAAACGAAACTTTCAGGACCTTCTGCCACTTTTCAAGAAATACAAAGACGAGGTTTTCCTGTTGCCTTCTTCAGACGTTCTGAAACCTCAGGTCCCTGAAATGCTCGAAAAAGCGGGATTAAACTGGACGCGAGGCATTTTCTACAAAACGGTTATCAGCGACCTTTCCGATCTTAGGGATGTTTATTACGATGTGCTTGTATTCTTCAGCCCTTCCGGGATTGAGTCCCTCTTGAAGAATTTCCCTGATTTTGAACAAAAAGATACGCGGATTGCTGTTTTTGGTAATTCCACGGTTAATGCCGCCACTGAGGCAGGGCTTCGTATAGATATCAAAGCCCCTACACCGGAGACGCCATCCATGACCATGGCACTTCAGAAGTATATAAACAGCGTCAATAAAAAATAAGAGTGAAGGCTTCCAGAACGGAAGCCTTTCTTCTAGAAACCATACCGCTGTGGTCCACCACGGCGTATTTCCTCGCTTGCGTAAGCTTCGAACTTCTCAAAGTTTTCCCGGAAGGCATTGGTCAATTTAAAGGCGGTCTTGTAATAGGCCGCATCATCCTTCCACGTTGCTCGAGGACTGAGTACTTCCTTTGGCACCCCGGGGCACTCCCTGGGCTGGGCCACCCCAAAAACCGAGTGAATATGATAGGTGTCATAGGTATATAGCCCCAGTTCCCCGCTCAGCGCCGCACGGATCATCGCCCGGGTATATTCCAATTTCATGCGTTTCCCAACCCCGTAGGGTCCTCCGGACCATCCCGTGTTTACCAGCCACACATTCGTGCCGGCCTCCTGCATTTTTCGGCTCAACATCTCGGCATATTTGGCAGGGTGTAATGGCATGAAGGGAGCCCCAAAACATGCCGAGAAGGAAGGGACAGGTTCATCTACTCCTGCCTCAGTACCAGCTACTTTAGCAGTATACCCTGAAATGAAGTGATAGGCAGCCTGGGCCGGTGTAAGGCGGGAAATGGGAGGCAGCACGCCAAAGGCATCAGCAGTAAGAAAAAATATGTGCCGGGGATTATTGCCAATGGAAGGTTCCTGACGGTTCTCAATGTGATAGAGCGGATAGCTTACCCTGGTGTTCTGAGTGATGGTGGCATCGGTAAAATCGACAGCGCCCGTCTCATCCATAATGATATTCTCCAGGATCGCACCCTTTTTAATCGCATTGAAAATTTCCGGTTCCTTTGTGGCTGAGAGGTTGATAACCTTTGCATAACACCCGCCTTCAAAATTGAAAACAGTGTTTTCAGAAGTCCATCCATGTTCGTCATCACCGATGAGCTTCCTGGACGGGTCTGTGGAGAGCGTAGTCTTGCCGGTTCCGGACAGGCCAAAGAAAATAGCGGTCTCCCCATCTTTTCCAACATTAGATGAGCAATGCATTGGAAGGGTATCCTTAAAAACTGGAAGGATGAAATTGAGCGCTGAAAAAATACCTTTTTTAATTTCACCTGTATACCCTGTTCCCCCGATAAGGGCAATCTTGCGACTGAAATTTAATATAGCAAAATTATGTTGCCTCGTCCCGTCTTCGTTGGGTTCGGCATGAAAACCCGGTGCATTGATTACCGTCCATTCAGGGTTGAAATCCCCTAATTCATCTTCCGAAGGCCGTATAAACATATTATAGGCAAAGAGGTTGGACCAGGGGTATTCATTGATCACCCGAACCCCCATCCGGTACCTGACATCTGCACAAACAAAGCAATCCCTGACATACAGCGGCTTGTTATTCAGATAGCCGATCACCTTCTGGTACAGACGATCGAACTTTTCAGGATCAAAAGGCTTGTTCACAGGACCCCACCACACCTTATCCTCAGTGATTTGATCTCTGACAATAAACCGGTCCTGAGGGGCGCGCCCGGTGAATTCACCTGTATTTACGGCAAGAGCTCCTGAATCGGCC
>JARRLI010000053.1:0-6677 GCA_037387145.1 Robiginitalea sp.
GAAGGCATACAGGCCAAAGGCAGCACCTCCTGCAGCTCCCGCCCCTTGAAGTCCTCCGGCTTCCATTCCGAATTGTTCAGACACAAGCGCATCCAGCTGCCTAAGCCCTGAATCCAGCATGGAAATTTCAGCGCCAAAAGCGCCTTTCTGGGCGGCATAGACAAAGGCAGCTCCTGAAGGTCCCCATAAAGGGTTAGACACGTCGTTGACTGCTATGATTTCAACCTTATTATAAAGGTTGGGGTCTTTCGGGGGCAGAATCCGGGTAATAGCACCCAGGTTTTGCCCTATGGGCTCCAGCTCCTGATCGTTTTTATCCAGGAACCTGTACCCGAACACAGTCGCGATGCCGCAGCCACCATCGTTTGTTGCACTCCCCCCAAGACCGACGAATACTTTCCGAGCCCCCAGCCTTATGGCAGCCCTGATCAATTGACCTGTTCCGCGGGTATGGGTTCGAAGGGGGCTTTGCTCCGACTCTGCGAGCCGTAACAATCCTGAGGCCGTGGCCATTTCGACAAAAGCCTCACCCCGGACAGGATCAAAAAGGAATGGCGCCGGGATCTTGCGTCCGAGGGGGTCTTCCACAGAAACCGTATGGGTTTCTATTTTTCGCACGGACCTCACAACATCCAGGAAACCGTCTCCTCCGTCAGAGGCTTCAAAAGAAGCTATTCCCGCGGTTGGAAATACCTGCCTAACCCCTTCTGTAATGGCGGAACGCACCTGAGCTGCCGTTAGGGAACCTTTGAATTTGTCTGGGATCAAAAGCAGTTTCATCCGTAAAGTTTTGGGAGGGCAAAACTGAACAACAGGATAAGAATGAAAAAACCTATGAGGATATAAACCTCTTTCTTTTTGAAATCATCCCAGCCCGGACTGGATATCTCAAAGTCAGCCCTATTCTTATTCGTGGCCGGAAAGATAAAACTCACGAGATAGGCAACCCCCAACGTTATCAGTACCCCTGTAAAATTAAGCCAGATCCAGAATATGTGAACCCCAAGGTCAATCCCTACCATCTGCTGCATGGTCTTGCTGAATATGAGGTTGACAACCACCGCCACAATGATTCCCGCATTCATTCCTGCCCCGGTGACTCGCCTGGAAAACATGGCCAACAAAAAGGTCACCAGAACAGGCCCGTAAAACACAGATCCAATGGCATTGATGATTTCAATCACGGCACTTTTACTACCCCCGAATAGGAAGGAAGCCGCCATACATACCGTACCCCAGAAAACAACAGCCCCCTTGGAAATGAGCATGTACTTTCGCGTGCTGAGCTTCTTTTTCCCCCGGTTGAAAAAGTCTTCGACACTTACAGCAGATAGGGAATTCACGGTGGAACTAAGGGAAGACATAGCCGCTGAAAGTATCCCCACCATCAACAACCCTATGAAGCCGTGAGGCAGGTATTTTGTAATGAAAATCGGGATCATAAGATCCGCCTTGATACCCGAAGCCGCATATTCATCCGGGAAGTACTTCTGGGTCATTGCGCTGATGTCCTGCAGGAAATCAGGGGCCAGGGTCACCAATCCGCCAATGAACAGGCCAACGGTACAGTAGAGCAAGACTACGGGAAAACGGATCAGGCCGTTGGCCAGCAACAGTTTACGGATGGTATCTTCATTTTTAGCAGACAACATCCGCTGCGCCTGGGTCTGATCACAACCGTAGTAGGAAACATACAGAAAAAAGCCCCCTATCAACATAGGCCAGAAGCCATACTCCTCCCCTTCTCCCAGCCCCCAGTTGAAGTCGATTACCTGTAGCCGTTCCTGGGCAAACCCGAGTTCAGGACCTCCGTGGGAATTCCAGAGGTACCATCCATACCCAAGGCAGGTCAGCAGGCCTGCAAAAAGGATGATCATCTGGATGGCATCCCCCCAGACCACCGCCTTCTTGCCCCCCTGCCCGGAATAAATGATGGTGATTACACTAATTATCAGTATTGTATATACAAAGTCAATGTCGAGGACTGCCTGCAGGATTATGGCAATTGTATATACCATGACCCCCGTCCCAAGGGCCCGGCTTACCTGGAACACCATACTGAGCACAAGCCTGGTGGAAAGGCCGAAACGCCGTTCCACGAATTCATATATACTTATTACCCCGGAGCGAAAGAGAGGCGGAATCACGAAAATCATAATGAAAAGCATGGCCAGAGGAACAGCAAATTCAAACGTCAGCCATTTCATTCCTCCACCGAGTTTTAACCCTACAAAGGCCGGGGCCGAAACAAAACTGATGGCCGAGAGCTGGGTGGCCATGGTGGAAAGGCTCAATGGAAACCATCCCATGCTCCTTCCCCCCAGGAAGTAATCCTTTGAATCCTTGTTATCCCTGAAGAAGTAGCCCATCCCCAGGAAGCCCAACAGGTAGATTGCTACTATAACATAATCTAGTGTGTTCATGATTCGCGCTGCTTGAGTAAGTCCAGATACAGGGCTGCAGACCAGGAAAAATTATTGCCCCCATAGGCACGGGGCTGTCCGGATTCCAGCTGGCGCCTTGGGTCAAAATATTCGTAGAACCCCCATTGTTCGAGCAGTTCCATAGTGTCTGCGCGGACCTGCCCGGCCAGATCCTGGAACCCGTAGCGCAAAAAGCCATGATACAACAGCCAGTTAAGGTTGATCCAAACCGGACCTCTCCAGTAACGGCCGGGGTCAAAGGCTTCGGAAGTAGGGTCAAAAGAAGCGCAGAGGTAATACTCGTCATTCGGTCCCGAAAAACAACCCTTCCTGAAATGATGAGTTAGCATCTCACGGGCAATTGCGGGAGAAGGGATTCCTGCAAAAAGGGGTACAAAGGATGAGGATGAAACCGCTTCGAGTTTTCGCTGGTTTCGCAGATCGTAGTATACATAGGCCTTTTTCTCAGGGCTGTATAGCTTATTGTGGAAATTCGCCCGTGACAATTCCTGCCATTGCTCCAGGCGGTCCACCTCCTGTTGGAATCCAAGCAGTTTTCCCAAGCGGATCAACCCTTCATTGGAGCGTATCAACAAGGCGTTGAAGAGGGGATCCTGCATCAGGAAAGGGCTGTGCTTTGCTATCTTCCCATCATCATAATCCCATGATTTAAACAATTCCACCAGATGGATGTAATGCTGGTACTCCCGGTTGCTGGGGCGGTTGGCAGCATCCACATGTTGTGTATCCCTTCGGTTTAGTTCGTACAGGGGTGAATCCATCCCTTCCCAGATGTCATCCCATACAGGGGTATTGTCAGTACCCGCCTCCCAATTGTGGCAAATATAGACCAGCCCTTCTCCAAAGGGGTCCCTGTGGGTGTAGAAGTAGTTATGCCAGGCGTAAATAGCAGGAAATACTTCCCCGACAAAATCCTTCAGGGAACCACCGGAATAATCGTACAGGAATTCAAGTATAAAACCCAGTACCGGCGGTTGGGTAATGCCGGATGTTTTCTTGAGAGGCGCTGACGAACTTCGCCCTACATCCCAAACCTCCGGGCCCGGAAAATAGGTTTCAGCATCATTGTGAAATACGCTATGTGGCAAAAAGCCATTTTTCCACTGCCCTTCCAGAAGGGATCGAAATTCCATCATGGCTCGTTCCATATTGAGCTGGCCCCATCCAAGGGCAATGAATCCAGAGTCCCAATTCCACTGGAAGGGATAAAGCCCTTCACAGGGAATTGTAAAACCATCCATCCAATTCTTCTCCAGTACTTCGGCAGCCTTTTGGCCGAGATCTTTATCCATCCTTCCGGGTTGCGAAGGCAAAAGATAGCAATTCTTCCTATTTTTGATCCTTCCAACGACACATTCTTGTGAAAACCGACAAAGACTTGCTGATAAGAGGCGTCAAACGGCTGGCCTACACGCTGGCACTCATGTTTATGGCCCCTGTTGTATTGTACCAGGCTTTCAAAAACCAGGACCATCCCTGGTTCCTTCCGGTATTGATTATCGGGGAATTGCTGGCCGTGGGGGCCATCGGGATGGGCTTCTACAGCATCAAGACGCTGATAGACGCCCTGTTCGGTCGCCGGAAATAAGCATACCTGACCAAAGCAATGGTTGCCTGCAACCAAGGGAGGTGTTATCTTTGCCCACTTACAGCATATAGACCATGATAAACATTACATTACCAGATGGCAAGGTTGTGCAGCATCCTTCAGGGGTTACCCCCATGGAAGTAGCCAGGGGCATTAGTGAAGGCCTTGCCAGAAACGTGATTTCAGCGCGGTTCAACAACCGAAAGGTAGAATCGGTTACCCCCCTTGAAACAGACGGCACACTGGTATTGTATACATGGCGGGACGAAGAAGGCAAAAAAGCCTTCTGGCATTCCTCTTCCCACGTGGTGGCACAGGCCCTTGAGGATCTTTATCCCGGGATCAAGCTGACGATTGGGCCCGCCATCGATGCCGGATTTTATTACGATGTGGACTTTATGGACCACACCATTTCAGAAAAGGACTTCCCGGCCATCGAAAAACGGGCGATTGAAATCGCAAGAGAAAAGCATCCCTTCAGGATGCGGGAAGTCTCCAAGGCAGATGCCCTGGCTCATTACCAACAGGAGGAGAATGAATACAAATTGGAACTGATTGCGAACCTGGAGGATGGGGATATTACTTTTTGTGACCATGATTCCTTTACCGACCTCTGCCGGGGAGGTCATATTCCCAATACAGGCCTGATCAAGGCAATCAAGATACTCAATGTGGCAGGAGCCTACTGGAGGGGAGATGAAAACCGCCCACAGCTGACCCGGGTTTACGGCATTTCCTTTCCTAAACAAAAAGAGCTGACTGAATACCTCCATCTCCTGGAAGAGGCCAAAAAAAGGGATCACCGAAAACTCGGTCGGGAACTGGAGCTCTTTACATTCTCCCAGAAGGTCGGCCAGGGGCTTCCGCTCTGGCTTCCCAAGGGTGCGGCCTTACGGGAACGATTAGAGCAGTTCCTTAAAAAGGCACAGAAAAAAGCCGGGTATGATATGGTGGTCTCGCCGCATATTGGGCAGAAGGAACTGTATGTAACCTCGGGGCATTATGCCAAATACGGCGAGGACAGCTTCCAACCCATACACACCCCAAAAGCGGAGGAGGAGTTCCTGCTCAAACCGATGAACTGCCCCCACCATTGTGAGATTTTCAGGGCCAAACCCTACAGTTACCGGGACCTACCCAAGCGGTTTGCGGAATTCGGCACTGTATACAGGTATGAACAAAGCGGCGAATTGCACGGGCTTACACGGGTACGCGGATTTACCCAGGACGATGCGCATATTTTCTGTACCCATGAGCAACTCGACCAGGAATTCAAGGACGTAATAGACCTTTCCCTCTATGTACTGGGTTCCCTGGGCTTTGAGGATTTTACAGCCCAGGTTTCCGTACGGGATCCGGAAACCCCTGATAAATACATAGGATCCGTCGAAAATTGGGAACGGGCGGAATCGGCCATCATCAACGCCGCAAAGGAAAAAGGACTGGATTTTGTAATTGAATCAGGGGAGGCAGCCTTTTACGGGCCCAAACTTGATTTTATGGTCAAGGATGCACTGGGCAGGACATGGCAACTGGGAACCATTCAGGTAGATTACAACCTTCCGGAACGGTTCGACCTCACCTATAAGGGAAGTGATAACGAATTGCACCGTCCGGTAATGATCCACCGGGCTCCTTTTGGCAGTATAGAACGCTTCGTGGCCCTGTTACTGGAACATACGGGAGGAAACTTCCCCTTATGGCTGACCCCTGCGCAGGCTATTGTATTGCCAGTCAGTGAGAAACATGAAAAATACGCTCAAAAAGTTTTAAATTCCCTGGAAAATTGCGAAATTCGCGCCCTCGTAGATGACCGCAGTGAGACGGTAGGCAAGAAGATCAGGGAAGCGGAGATGCAGAAATTGCCATTTATGCTCATTGTCGGGGATCAGGAAATGGAAAACGAAACGATTTCGATTCGCAGGCATGGTGGGGAAGACCTCGGTGGCATGGCGGTTGAGGCTTTTGCAGACTTGGTAAGCAGCGAAATAAATAGTACCTTAAAATCGTTTTGAAATAAGTTTAATTAAAACCATAAAGCCATAGCAATACGAAGAAGATTCAGGCCACGGCCAAAACGGGAAAATAAGTTTCCCCATAATATCAATGAAAAGATCACAGCGTCCGAAGTCCGTTTAGTAGGGGACAATGTGGAAATGGGAGTTTACGACATCCTGGAAGCCCTAAAGAAAGCTGAAGAAATTGGGCTGGACCTCGTGGAAATTTCACCCAAGGCAGTGCCGCCGGTCTGTAAGATTATCGATTACAAAAAGTTCCTTTACGAAAAGAAGAAGCGGGACAAGGCCATGAAGGCCAAAGCTTCCAAGGTTGTTGTAAAGGAAATTCGTTTCGGCCCTAATACGGACGATCACGATTACGACTTTAAAAAGAAACACGCAGAAAAATTCCTTAAGGAAGGTGCTAAGCTCAAGGCTTATGTATTCTTCAAAGGGAGATCGATCGTGTACAAAGATAAAGGGGAGATTTTGTTGCTCCGCCTGGCACAGGATCTGGAAGATTGCGGCAAGGTAGAGCAAATGCCCAAACTGGAGGGCAAACGGATGACTATGTTCATCGCCCCGAAGGCAAAAAAATAAAGAGCGAGATAGCGAAGTTAATTTTAACCAGGAAGAAATGCCTAAAAT
>JARRLI010000054.1:0-6667 GCA_037387145.1 Robiginitalea sp.
AGACACATCAATGGCCATTACGATATCAATGCCCTTGGTTGTTTTGGTCCGCGTGGATATATCTTCGATCTGTGGTCGTGCCATAGCTGTAATTACTGCAGCCAGGGCCAAAAGCCTCAGGACAAAGGTCACGGGTCTTAGACGGCTCATAAGAGATGGGGTCCTGAATGCACGAAGACTGGATATGCGCAGGATGGGGGACTGTTCTTTTCTTTTAAAATAATACCACAGCAGGGCCACCGGCAAAATAAGCAGGAGCCAGAAAAATTCAGGATTGGCAAATTGTATATTCCCTCCTATCATACGGCTGTTTTCACTTCTATAGTCTTCAGAATTCGTTCCACTATTTGCTCAGAATAGGAATCTCCGGCTTCCCAGGAGACGATTACCTGTTGCATAAATCCATTTCCCCCGAATAGCAGGATGGTATAATTACCTTTCATGTACTGATCTGAATCCGGTAATTTGAATTCACCCCGACCAAATACACGTACCCCCTGTACTCCTGAAACTGTGGTGAATTCCTCTTTTTTGGTGATGATATTCCTGGCTCCGTTCTTTTCAAAGCCCGCCAATACCTGCTCTACTGCTCCCTCGTAATCCGGTTCTGTATCTGGCTTATTGAAAAGGGTTGAAAGGGTAGCAATGGAAAGGTGTGCCCTTGGATTATTATAGGAAAATGCATCCAGGTCCTGGATTGCTGCCATTGCTTCCGGTGGCAGTTCTACCTCTTTGCGTATGAGAACTTCCGGGGTTTCCAGCAGTACCGGAGGATACCCGTAGGAGCTTGCAATCCATTCGCCTTCCAGCAGGCTTTTGCTCGGGCTGCCGAAAAGATAGATCTGAACATTCTGAAATCCGAAATACCCCACTGAGGCGAGTAGTGTAATCACCAGGATTCCCGCCGAGGCCAGGCCTGCAAAACGGATCTTCTTCCTGCGCTGCAGGGAAGCCAGTTCGGCCAGGTATTCTTCCTGCTGAAGCAATTCTTCTTCAGTTGGTTCCGGTATGGCCTCTTTTGTTTTTCGGACGATGTCCTCCACTTGGGTTCGGTCCTGTTCTGCTATTCGGATATCAGGCTTTGATTTGGCGAATTTGACCAGATCGGCGGTCTGGAGAATTTGCTGAAATTGCCTCAGTGTTTCCTCTTCAAGTTCCAATTTGCCTGAATCCCGAAGCAATTCGAGTTTATCCAGTAATTGAGATGTTGTGCTTTCCAGGGCACTGATATGCACTTCCTCCTCGAGATAGGCCCTGACAATGCCGGTCAGTTCTGTGTAATACTGCTTGAATTCATCCTGGATTAGATACCGGGATTGTTCCAGGCGCTTCAATTCCTTCAATGCCCGCTCATATGGGGGTAACAGGGCATCCTGCTCGGTTTCTGTAAGGTTTTTCTTTCGAAAAACAAACCAGTAAATTGCTCCGGCTCCCAACAGAAGCAGTCCAATTCCCAACCATATCAACCAGCCAAAACGGTTGGCATCGACCTCCATCATAGGTTTGATGTCATACATCTTCTGTTTAACTGTATCTACCGGTATAGTAGCCACGGAGATAAACAGGGAATCCGTGAAATAGCCTTTGCCGTCAATCTCTATTCGCTGGGTTGGAAGGAGGAAAGCCCCTGAATCAAACTGAGTAAGGGCATAGGTTTTTTGCAACAACAACCTGTCCTGTTTCCGAGTGGTATCTGTTTTAAGTGCTTCTACGGTCTCAAGGGGGGAGAAGGTCTGCCCTTCCGGGAAGATCACCTGTGCAGCTGAATCCACATCTACACTTACCGTCCAAAGGATTTGTTCGCCAATACGGATGGAAACTGTGTCCACTCCGGATTGGACCCTGGGCATCTCCTGAGAAAATCCATACAGAGGAAGCGATACCAGCCAAACCAGGATAAGGGCGTTTTTTACGCCAACGGTCTTATCGATATCAAAGAATTTCCACAAATTCATCAGGCTCTCCGTTTAAAATACCCCAACAATTTCTTTACATAACTTTCATCCACACGGCAATCCAATTGCCCACACCCCGCCTTTGCAAAGGTGTCCCTGTAATATTCCAGACGTTCCCGATAAGAACCCCCATAGGCAGCACGCACCTTATTGGACTGGGTATTCACCCATTGAACCTCCCCAGACTCTGCATCCTGCATGGGAACCATTCCCAAATTTGGCAGGCTTACTTCCATGGGGTCGAAAACACGGATTCCGGTCAGGTCGTGTTTCTTTCCCGTGATCTTGAGGTTGTGGGCGTAATCATCTGCCATGAAATCAGACAGCACGAATACAATGGACTTTTTCTTCAGCACATTCGAGAGGAACTTCAAAGCACCCGAAATATCTGTAAGGTGGCTTTTTGGTTCAAATTCCAGCAATTCGCGAATGATCCGCAACACATGGCTTTTCCCCTTTTTTGGAGGGATGAATAATTCTACCTCGTCCGAAAAAAGGATAAGGCCGACCTTGTCGTTGTTTTGCAGAGCCGAAAAGGCAAGGGTAGCAGAGATCTCGGTCAGGACCACGCGTTTGAACCGGTCCACTGTTCCGAAGAATTCAGATCCACTTACATCCACCATCAACATCATGGTGAGTTCCCGCTCTTCTTCAAAAACTTTTACAAAAGGCTCATTGTACCGGGCTGTGACATTCCAGTCGATGCTCCGCACATCATCTCCAAACTGATACTTGCGGACCTCGCTGAAAGTCATTCCCCTGCCCTTGAAGGTCGAGTGGTACTCCCCTCCAAAGATATGATCGGAAAGACGGCGTGTCTTGATCTCGATCTTACGGACTTTCTTTAATAGTTCTTTAGTATCCATGACAATTCACCAGCGTGAGCCACCTGATGGCAGGCCTACGTAAACAAGATACCAGGGTTTAACCCTTATGGCACCTCGACCTCGTTGACGATTCGGTTGATGATTTCTTCTGAAGTGACGTTCTCGGCTTCCGCTTCATAGGTGATCCCGATCCGGTGCCGGAGTACATCGTGTACAATGGCCCTTACATCTTCGGGGATCACATAACCCCTGCGCCTGATGAAGGCATAGCACTTGGCGGCAATCGCCATCTTGATACTCCCCCTGGGAGAAGCCCCGAAACTAATCAGTGGTTTTAATGCCGACAAATTGTACTTCTCAGGATATCTGGTTGCGAACACAATATCCAAAATGTACTTCTCTATCTTTTCATCCATATAGACTTCACGGGCTACTTCCTGACCCTTAAGGATCTGTTTCAGTGTTACCACGGGGTTAATCTCAGGAATGGAACCTTTTAAGTTTTGACGGATGATCAATTGCTCTTCTGTCATTTTGGGATAATCAATGATCGCCTTGAGCATGAATCGGTCTACCTGTGCTTCAGGAAGCGGATATGTTCCTTCCTGCTCCACCGGGTTCTGGGTAGCCATTACCAGGAAGGGTTTGTCCAAAGGAAATGTTTCATCCCCTATGGTTACCTGCCTTTCCTGCATGGCCTCCAGTAATGCTGATTGAACTTTGGCAGGGGCCCGGTTGATCTCATCGGCCAGGATGAAGTTGGCAAATATGGGCCCCTTTTTGATGGAGAAATCATTCTCCTTCATATTGAAGATAAGCGTACCTATCACGTCGGCAGGCAAGAGGTCCGGTGTGAACTGAATGCGGGAAAAACTTCCTTTTACCGCTTTTGCAAGTGAATTTATTGCCAGGGTCTTTGCCAGGCCGGGGACTCCTTCCAGGAGTATGTGGCCGCGTCCCAGCAGTCCGATTAACAGTCGTTCGATCATGTGCCGCTGGCCTACGATAGCCTTGTCCATTTCCTGGATGAGCAAATCGATAAAGGCACTTTCCTGAGATATTTTCTCGTTCACGGCACTTATGTCAACGGTCTTCGTTTCTTCCATACAGAAGGGATTAGAAATTGTTTGTCAATAAAAAGAAATATACCACCTCGCAAATTGAATATTTATTTAGCAACTGCCTGTTAATGATTGGTTAAAAAAAGCCCATAACCCCCAGTTTTATGATGCTTTTAAGGGATTTTATTTTTACATTCACCAGGTATGAAAACACTGGAAAATTTGTCCCGAATTATTGCCGGGGCCATGACATGGGGGCAGTGGGGGCAGAAGTATTCCACGGCTGAAATGGCACATCTTATAAATCACTGTGTAGAAACAGGTATTCACACCTTTGATCATGCTGATATTTACGGAGGCTATACCACAGAAGATGAATTCGGCAAGGCCTTTAAATCCAGCGGTATTTCTAGGGAATCCGTACAGATTATCACCAAGTGCGGGATACAACTAAACAGCCCGGCCCGGCCGGTACGGATAAACCACTATGAATACGGGGCTGACTACATCATCCATTCGGCAACGAATTCGCTGAAGCAGCTGAATACTGAATATCTGGACCTGCTGTTATTGCACAGGCCCAGCCCGCTTATGGAGCCGGGGGAGGTGGCCGCAGCATTCAGGACCCTCAGAGATGCGGGAAAAGTCCGTGCCTTTGGGGTATCAAACTTTACGCCTTCTCAGATCCGGTTGATCGAAACGGCAGTACCGGTGGAAGCCCACCAGTTCGAATGTTCACTGACCTATGAGAAACCCTTGTGGGACGGCACCCTGGACGATTGCATCGTTGGGAAACGTATTGCCATGGCCTGGAGCCCGCTGGGAAGTTATTTCAAATCCCTGGACGAGCAACAGGCACGTATCAGGGGATGCTTTGAGCCTTTATGTGAAAAATACAATGCTACGGAAAGTCAGCTACTGCTGGCATGGCTTCTGCACCACCCCGCCAGAATCCACCCCGTGGTCGGAACCACCAAGCCCGACCGCCTTTCAGAGTCTGCAGAGGCGCTCAATTTGGAATTGGAACTGGAAGACTGGTTCGCAATGCTTGTGGCCAGCCAGGGTCATAATGTACCGTAATATTAGTAGTATGCAGAAAACCGTTTTTATTACCGGTGCCAGCAGTGGCATCGGGCGTTCAACAACAGAACTGCTGGCCGAAAAAGGTTTCAGGATCGTGGCCTGCGGCCGCCGGGAAGAAAGGCTTTCCGAATTAAAGAAACAATGGGGCCCGCAACTCCACACCCTATGTTTTGATGTGCGAGACAGGGATGCGATATTCTGTGCGGTGGAATCCCTGCCCCCTGAATTCAGAGAAATCAGTATCCTCATAAATAATGCAGGGAACGCCCATGGACTGGACTCCATCCAGGAGGGAAGCCTGGACGACTGGGATGCAATGATCGACATTAACGTTAAGGGATTGCTTTATGTCACTAAGGCACTGCTTCCTTCTTTATTGAAGGATGGGAGGGGACATATTATCAATATAGGTTCCACAGCTGGAAAGGAGGTGTATCCAAAAGGAAATGTGTATTGTGCCAGTAAACACGCCGTGGATGCAATCAACCAGGCCCTGCGGATGGATTTGAATGCCCATGGTATAAGGGTAGGTGCCGTAAACCCGGGGCTGGTGCAGACTGAATTCAGTGAAGTGCGGTTCAAGGGAGATACAGGACGGGCTGAAAAGGTCTATCAGGGGTATCAACCCCTGACCCCTGAGGACATAGCTGAGATCATCCATTTTGTGATCAGTCGTCCGCAGCATGTAAATATCGCAGACCTGGTGGTAATGCCTACGGACCAGGCTAGCAGTACCATTGTGCGGAAACAGAAATGATCAATAAACGCTTGCTGATCAAAAACCTGCTGGCTCATAATGATGAGAACAGCTTTTATGACAAAAAGCGTTTTATCGACATCGGCCAGAAGGAAGGGAAGGCTAAATTCCTCAAGCATGTTTGCGCCCTGGCGAATAGCAACCCTGGGAACCGTTCTTATATTGTCATCGGGGTTGAGGACGATGACAATGAAATACGGGGTGTGGATTTTTTCGACGACAGCAAAATCCAGAATCTTGTCAATGCCTATTTGGAAAACCCCCCTCTTATATCCTACGAGAATGTTCTTTTTCCGAACCTGCCTGAGGGCAGGGTCGTTGGGTTAGTCACTATTACCTCCTCAGGGAAGGTATGCGCCCTCAGACGCAATATCTGGAAATATTATGGCGGAGCGGTATTCTTTAGGGAGGGAAGCATCAGCATGCCCAGGAACTTCGACATCTCGCTAAAGGATGCCAATTCACAGACCGTCCGGGAAATTGAGCGCCATGCCCGGAACAATATCCAACTGACCCTGGATGGGGTCATCGACTTTATAAACTACCGCCACCGGGATCTCAGCAGTCATTACAAGGTTTTTAAGGAGCAGTTTGTCGTGTGCTGGGCTGGCCACACCAAAAAGGTAAATGACACGGTGTATTTCTCCCGGGTGGATATTGAACTGATCAATGAGCAGGTCAAGTTATTCTACTCAGCGCTGGACGAAATCAGTATATCCTTTGATTCGGAATCTTTCAATATTACGGAGTATGTCTATCTCGGTCTGGGGGAACAGAAGCGATATTTTCCGCTGGAGGAGATCTCCATCCGTTTTGCAGACAGCGGCACCTATCAGATCAAAGGGGAGCTCATCTTCGAACCCCCCCAATACGATCGGAAAACGCTCTACCATATCCTGAACACCAACAAAGTCCTTCTCAGGAAATTAAAACAGGGAATTTCGCTTAATCCTGCTGAATCCAAAGACCTGAAAAGATTGCCAG
>JARRLI010000054.1:6692-7994 GCA_037387145.1 Robiginitalea sp.
TGTCCCTGAAGGAAGCCCTGCGGATACTACGTAAGGTCCGGTACAGCTAAGTTATCATGCCGAAAGCCAAAGCAGTTGGAAGGGCGCCACTTCGAGCAGTCCGCTACGGACTGTGTTGACATCGCCGTCGATTAGGTTTCGATAGGATCCTTCCTTTATAAAACCAAGGCGGGTTAACCAGGAGGCATTGATCACCTGGGGATGCTCATCAAAATTAGCCACGACCAGGATCCGCTCTTCAGTTCCTGGCCCACGCTCAAAAACTAAGAGATGCTCATTCCCGGGGTCGTGAAGTAGCTGCTGGGTCCTGTCTGCAAGCACGGGTAATTGCTTTCGCAGGCGGATCAGGTGTTGCAGGCCACTGAATATTTTAGAGGAAGGGGCCGATTTATCCTTCTCTATCTTTCCCGCCTTCTCCCAATCTTGCATGGGCCTGTTTATCCACCTGCTGTCATTGACTTTGTCCGGATCCCGCATGTAGGAGTAATCATTGAGCGTACCCAGTTCATCTCCGGCATAAACCAGTGGAATGCCGGGGGAAGCAAGGATGATACCATACAGCATCAGGATCTTATCGATAGCCTCCCGGATATTTTTTTCAATCCCTTGCTCCATGGCCTTTTCAAGACCAAGCAGGGAGGCTGTGCTGCCCGTTATCCGGCCGTCACCCGTCAGGGGGTTGTACATGAAGACCGCCCCTTTCGACGGGGACCACTCCAGCCGCTGGCAGAAGTAGTCCAAAAGAAATCGCCTGTGTGCCTGCGGGTTCCATCCGAGTGCGGCAATCTGGCTGTCTTCAAAACCCAGGCCAATATCATCATGGCAACGAATGTAGTTGATCCAGGTACAGGGCTGTGGTTTGGGAGGCATGTTTTGAATACTCCTTCTGAGCAAACTGGTCTTTTTAGTGCTTATTGAATTCCACAGGCAAGCCATCAGTGTTGCGTGGTATGCAATTTCACATTCATTACCCTCCAGGATATCCTCTCCGAAGTACCTCACTATTTCCCGTGGCGCCACAATGGCTTCTGCAAGCAGGATCACTCCGGGAGCTGCTGCCTGCAGGCACAAGCGGAAAAGGGAAATTAATTGGTGGGCCTCCCGAAGATTCTGAGAACTCGTCCCAATCTTTTTCCAAAGAAAGGCCAGGGCATCAAACCGGATAACATCCACCCCCCGGTTCGCTAGTTCGACCAGATTTTCCAACATAGAGAGGAATACTGCAGGATTCGTATAATTCAGGTCCCACTGATAGGAGTTGAATACAGTCATAACCCATTTTTCCATATCAGGGCAAAAGGT
>JARRLI010000055.1:0-12902 GCA_037387145.1 Robiginitalea sp.
TTAAACCCAACATCATTGGTGTTGTACCCGTAGTCCACACGATGTACTCCGGAACGAATCCGAATTTTTTTCGAGACCTTATAGGAGACCTGAAGGCCGTAACTCATATTCAAGGATCCTGATTTAGAATTATCGACGAAGTTTGGGGCTATCGGGGATCCTTCTCCAAAGGAATTAAAATAAACTGGGGCCAGGCTCGGGCCAAGACTCCATTTACCTCCTTCATCAGAAACTTCTGCCACTTCCTCTGATTCTTCTATGGCATCGAAGATTGATTTCTTAGGGGTCTGTTCCACTGCAGCAACCTCATTCTTTTCTTCGGTAATACCCGATTTGTCAGGATTTTTCTCCTTTGAGAAACGATCTTTTTCCGCAGCTGCAATTGCATTATCCACGGATTGTTGCTCCAAAACAGGTTCTTTATCATCCCGAACGTTATTAGCGGCTACTGTAGGTTCGGTATCGACACCAGCAGTTTGGGTAGTATTCTGGGAATAATCCTGTTGTGCCAAACCTGTGGTAATTCCTCCCTCGGCCTGGCGGTTTTCCTTTTTGGAAGGCGCTTTGGATGAATTCCCTTTCTCAGACTCTTTGTCTGCAACCATAGCAGGGATTTCCTGATTTGCTGAAGACTCCGGGTCCCTGCTTTCTTGCCTGATTTCTGGAATGGGGTTGGATGGCCCTGTTTCTGTATTTGTAACAGGGGATGTTCCTAAGTCCGAAGACTTCCAGGGAGTGGTAAGGAACAGCGTTCCCAGGAGCACAGCTGCAGCAGCCCCCCAACGCCACCAAATCGGGATAAGGCGGGATTTCTTTTTCTTTTGGTCCAGGCCAGAACGGATGCGGTTCCATACCAAGGGATCGGGATGTTCCCGATAATCCCCCAAATGTTCCTGGAATAGTTTGTCCAATTCTTTATTAACTGCAACAATTGCCCCAGAGACACGTCAGATTCTTTCCCAGACCCTTCTTCTTCCATCTGATCTCTTACAGGGGAAAGCAGGGAAAGGGGATCTTTTTTGCGATATTTCTGCAAGACGGTATTCACAGTAATACGCTTTAACCATCCCTCAAAAGAACCCTTGAACCCGTATTGATGGATTTTGTCATAGATCGTCATGAAGCTATCATGCAAATTATCCTCCGCTTCGCTTTTATTGCGGGAATACTTCATGCATAATCCGTAAAGGGCCGGGGAATACTTTCTATACAGGGCTTCCTGAGCTTCCCGGTTCTTTTTAATACACTTCGTTATGAGTTCCTTCTCGGTCAAAATGCTTTTCGGATTACGTGGAGGGCTGCGCGGCTCAAGGGATTACCGGGACTTCGATTTCCAGGTACTGCGGGACCCCTTCCTCATTTTCCCCTGTCCAGAAGCGGAATAGGTAGGGTTCAGAATAGAGGCAGGTAAATTCAAAGCTGGTTTCGTTTCTTGAAATCACCTCAGCACATACCTGATCATCCAGTTCCGTTCCAATTGGCACCACCTGCCTTACCGTGAGGGCTTCAGAGCTAATATTGAAACCATCAAAGTGTGTGCAATCATTGGGTTCAAGCACTGTAACACCAACTTCGTAGGTTTCGTTTAACCTGAATGCTTCCGGCATATCCACCTCAAGAACCTGTAAGGTAACAAAATGATAGTTAACTTCATCTTCACCAATATCACAGGCATTCACAAGGAATGCCAGGATTACCACGGCAAATTCTTTCCAAAAATTTCGCATAGGCAGCTTCTCCCGTAAACTCCAATAGATAGATGGTCGTTGGTGGTAAAGGTTGCTTGAATTACCGGGGAATTCGATGATAGATCAGTCCTTCAGGGCTTTTATTACTTCCTTGATCTTTGCTTCAAGTTCATCCATAAGTTCGGGGTTATCCTTCAGAAGCGCCTTGACGGCATCCCGGCCCTGTCCGAGTTTTGTGTCCCCATAGCTAAACCAGGATCCACTTTTCTTGATGATTTCATAGGCTACGCCTAAATCCAGGATCTCTCCAACTTTTGAAATCCCTTCCCCATACATGATATCAAATTCTGCAGTTTTGAAAGGCGGGGCCACCTTATTTTTCACGACTTTAACCCGCGTTTTATTTCCCAGCACCACCCCATCAGAATCTTTGATTTGGGTTGACCGGCGGATATCCAGGCGTACAGAGGAGTAAAACTTCAGTGCATTTCCACCCGTAGTTGTTTCCGGATTCCCGAACATCACACCAATCTTTTCCCGAAGCTGGTTGATAAATACTACTGTGCAGTGCGTTTTGCTGATAGATCCTGTAAGTTTTCGAAGTGCCTGGGACATTAGGCGAGCGTGTAAACCGACCTTGGAATCACCCATCTCTCCTTCGATCTCACTTTTTGGTGTTAGGGCAGCCACAGAGTCAATTATGACAATATCGATGGCTCCGGAACGAATCAGGTTATCCACAATTTCCAGCGCCTGTTCTCCATGGTCGGGTTGGGAAATGATCAGGTTATCTATGTCCACCCCGAGCTTTGCTGCATAAAAACGGTCAAAAGCATGTTCGGCATCTATGAAGGCCGCAATTCCTCCCGCCTTTTGGGCTTCAGCCATGGCGTGCAGCGTAAGGGTTGTTTTTCCTGAAGATTCAGGCCCGTATATTTCTACGACCCTTCCTCGCGGATATCCTCCAACACCAAGCGCCAGATCCAATCCAAGCGAACCGGACGGGATTACTTCAACATCTTGAACCACATCATCTCCCATCTTCATAACCGTCCCCTTACCATAGGTTTTATCCAGTTTATCCAGGGTTAGTTTAAGGGCTTTCATTTTGGCATCTTTTTCGCTACTCAAAGCAACCTTTTCTCCCAACAGGTATCTTTTTAGTGTCATCCTTTTAGGATACCCAAAAATATATACTTAGACTGCAAAGCTTTTTCAGTTAATTGCTATGAAAAAGAAGTAATTATGCAGTCCCGCCGGAGCCCTGATACAGTATCAGGGCTCTGTTTTTATGATCTATTTACAGGGAATTCCTATTTTTGTCCTTTCTATTTCTTTGATCTTGACTAATTAGTATAGCATGCAACTGTACAATACGCTAAGTGCAAAAGAAAGAGAAGCTCTTATTGAGGAGGCCGGCAAGGAACGGCTTACCATCTCTTTCTATAAATATGCCCATATTGGGAATCCCCGAATCCTGAGGAACCATCTTTTTATCCAATGGAACGAATTGGAGGTCCTTGGCCGCATTTATGTGGCTCATGAAGGGGTTAATGCCCAGCTTTCCATCCCGGCTGACAATTTCAATGCTTTTAAAGATCACCTTGACAGTATTTCGTTTTTGAATGGCGTTCGATTGAATATTGCCATTGAACAGGAAAATAAATCATTCCTGAAACTGAAGGTGAAGGTGCGCAGTAAGATCGTTGCAGATGGCCTGAATGATGCCAGTTTTGATGTTACCGACAAAGGGATCCATGTGGATGCCAGGCAATTCAATCAACTGGTAGAGGACCCGGATGCCATTGTTGTCGACATGAGGAACCACTACGAGAGCGAGATTGGTCATTTCGAGAATGCCATTACCCCGGATGTGGACACGTTCCGCGATTCCCTGGACCTGATAGAGCAGGAATTACGGGATCACAAAGAGGACAAGAAACTGGTCATGTACTGTACGGGCGGGATCCGTTGTGAGAAGGCCAGTGCGTATTACAAACACAAGGGGTTTAAACAGGTATACCAATTGGAAGGCGGGATCATCGAATATACCCGTCAGGTTCGCGATAAAGGGATGGAAAACAAATTCAGGGGGAAGAACTTTGTCTTCGACCAACGACGTGCCGAACGGATTTCAAATGAAATTATTTCCAACTGTCATCAGTGTGGGAAGCCCTGTGATACTCATATCAATTGTGCTAATGAGGGTTGCCATCTGCTGTTCATCCAATGCGGGGAATGCGCTGAAAAAATGAACCATTGTTGTTCCAAGGCCTGCCTGGATATTGTCGCCCTCCCTTATGAAGAACGGAAGAAACTCCGCAAAGGCAAAGAGAAGAGCAACCTGATCTTCAAAAAAGGACGTTCCGAAGTGCTGAAATATAAAAAACAGGCAACATGGGACAATACTCCTGAATTAAAGGCATGAGCAATCGTGCCTCAAGACAGATTCATCCCGAATGGATCGGGAGGTGTAATTCTTTTTCGGCATAACATCCAAGGCTGGGAAATAAGAATCCTGCGAAGACAGCCCGCTGAATCTTTCCTTTTATTTCACTTTAAAATTATCCTATCTTTACGCGAGTAAACGATTAATGAACCTGTTCCTGCCGTAGTGATTATTTAATCGGCGGGTTTGAGATAAATTATATGGGGTGTAGCAGTTGTTCAACCGGAAAGGATGGACAGCCGCGCGGATGTAGGAACAACGGTACCTGCGGTACGGATGGCTGTAATAAACTTACGGTTTTTGACTGGCTTTCCAACATGTCGCTGCCTGCCGGGCAGCTGGCTTTTGATGGAGTGGAAGTGCGGTTCAAAAACAGCAGAAAAGAATTCTTCAGAAACTCAGAGGGACTGCCTCTCTGTATAGGCGATGTGGTGGCCACACAGGCTAAATCCGGGCATGATGTGGGGACGGTGACTCTCACGGGGGAACTTGTGCGGGTGCAGATGCGCAAAAAGAAAGTATCCCCGGATGAGACCCTTCCTAAGATCTACAGAAAGACAACCCAGCGGGATCTGGACAAATGGATAAAGGTCCGTGAAAAGGAAGAAGAGATCAAGAAACGTTCCCGGGAAATGGCCATTATCCTGGGTCTTGAAATGAAAATTTCAGATGTGGAATTTCAGGGAGATGGTTCAAAGGCCACTTTTTATTACACCTCTGAAGAACGGGTTGATTTCCGGCAACTCATAAAGGATATGGCCAAAGCCTTCGGAATCCGCATCGAAATGCGACAGATCGGTTACCGGCAGGAGGCCCAGCGCCTTGGGGGGATCGGTTCCTGTGGCAGGGAACTGTGCTGTTCTACCTGGCTTACTGATTTCAGGTCGGTAACTACCGCTGCCGCCCGTTATCAGCAGCTCTCCTTAAATCCACTTAAACTGGCCGGGCAATGCGGTAAGCTAAAATGCTGCCTCAATTATGAGCTGGACACCTATCTGGACGCGCTTAAAGATTTTCCGTCTTCCGATGCAAAACTACAAACTGAGAAGGGCACTGCTTTTTGTCAGAAAACGGATATCTTCAAGGGAATTCTCTGGTATTCCTATAGGGAAGACCCTTCTGTATGGCATTCCCTTACCAAGGACCAGGTGCACCAGATCCTTGAGCTGAACCGCCAAAAGAAAAAGGCGGGTAGTCTTGAGGAATACGCCTCAGCAAATTTTTCCAGCGACGAGGTTACCTTCGAGAACCCGGTTGGCCAGGACAGCCTTACCCGGTTCGATCGGCCGAAAAGGAAGAAGCGGAATAAAAACCGCAACAAGAAAAAAGGGAATAACCAAAAAAGAATGACCCGAAATGCTTAGGATCGCCGTGATTTTGGTTTGTCTTACACTTTTTGTTTCCTGTACAGACAATCTCGCTTATTCCAGATTCCAGTCTACCAGTAACGGAACATGGGACAAGGCAGATGCAAAAGAATTTACATTTTCCGACACCGATACCCTCCAGCAGTACAATATGTTTATCACTTTGAGAAATGATGGAACATACCCGTATAGCAACCTTTTTTTAATTGCCGAAATGACAAAACCCGACGGCACCTCTGAACGGGACACCCTGGAATATGAGATGGCAGATAACGAAGGTAAATGGCTGGGCGCCGGATATGGCAGCGTTAAAGAAAATAAATTATGGTACCGTGAGAACATCGTTTTTCCCGATACGGGCGTATATACTGTAATTGTATCCCATGCAATGCGAAAGAACGGGAGTGTTGAAGGAATCATAGAACTGCCCGGAGTATTGGATGTGGGCCTTCAAATTGAGAAGAATTCAAAAGACTAATGGCAAAAAGGCGAAAGAAACAACAATCGAATCCATTTAAGCCATTCATCAAGGCATTCTGGATCCTTGTGATTGCGGGAATCCTTTCGGTTATGCTGATATTCCTGCTCGCATCCTGGGGGGCCTTTGGGGAAATGCCAACTTTCGAAAGGCTCGAGAACCCTCAAACCAACCTGGCCACTGAGATCATATCCTCTGATGGCAAGACGCTTGGCAAATACTTCCTGGAGGATAACCGTACGAATGTCCCCTATTCGGACCTGCCCCAGACTCTGGTACAGGCACTTATAGCTACCGAGGATGCCCGATTCTATGAACATTCTGGAGTTGATGCCCGCGGTACGCTCCGGGCTTTGGTATTCCTGGGGCAACGGGGAGGAGCCAGTACTATTTCCCAACAGCTCGCCAGGCAGTTGTTCGTTGGGGTACGCTCCAAAAACCTGCTTGAAGCCATCTTGCAGAAGGCAAAAGAGTATGTGATTGCCATCCGACTGGAACTCGCCGTAATACGGTACTGTCTCAAATGGCTAAATACGATTACATTACGGAATCAGAACGGGATTCCCTCGTCGGCCTGAAGATGGATATCAACTTTAACCCTGAGAACCACCGCGAGGGTCTAGCCACCTATTTCCGCATGTATCTGCAGAGGTGGCTTAAGAATTGGATTGCAAAGAATCCAAAACCGGCTGAAGAAGGGGAACGCGATACGTGGAACATTTATCTGGATGGACTGAAAGTCTATACCACCATAGATTCCCGGATGCAGGCACACGCTGAAAATGCTGTTCAGGAGCACATGAAAAGACTGCAGGCAGAGTTTTTTGTGCAGAATTCTCCGGACAGGAACCCAACCACCCCTTTCCTGGAACTTACTTCTGAGGAGATCAAGTCCATAATGGACCGGGCTATCAAAAATTCGGCACGCTGGCGTGCCATGAAACGGAATGGAAAATCAGAAGATGAGATAAGGGCATCCTTCAACAAACAAACTGAAATGACGGTGTTCGACTGGAATGCACCCACCATGGAGAAGGATACCGTAATGACCCCGCTCGATTCCATTCGATACTATAAAACCTTCCTCCGGGCAGCCATGATGTCCATGGAACCTCAAACAGGCCATGTAAAAGCTTGGGTCGGGGGGCTTAACTACAGGCATTTCCAGTACGACAACGTTATTCAGGGAGCCAGACAGGCAGGTTCCACCTTCAAACCATTTGTATATGCGGCAGCTATAGACCAGCTGCGACGCTCACCCTGCGACAGTCTTCCTGACACGCAATATTGTATCGAGGCAAACAAGCATGGTAATCCGGAGCCCTGGTGTCCAAA
This sequence comes from Robiginitalea sp., assembly GCA_037387145.1. Taxonomy (GTDB): domain Bacteria; phylum Bacteroidota; class Bacteroidia; order Flavobacteriales; family Flavobacteriaceae; genus Robiginitalea. The sequence continues at coordinate 7,318 of JARRLI010000055.1, forward strand.
GAATTCAAATGGAAAGTATTCCGGCAAAAACTACACCCTTAGAAATGCACTGGCCAACTCAGTAAATACTGTTACAGCACAACTAATTGATGAGGTTGGCCCAAAACCGGTGGTTTCTATCGTGAAAAACCTCGGATTGACTGGTGAAATCCTGGAAGTTCCTTCCATCGCACTTGGCACACCAGATTTCAATGTATACGAAATGGTGGGGGCATACGGGGCTTTTGCCAATCAGGGAGTATATGTGAAACCGGTGATGGTAACCAGGATTGAGGACCGAAACGGGACGGTTATTTATGAATATACCCCGGAGACGAAGGATGTACTGAGCCAGGATGTGGCTTATGCCATGGTCGATTTGCTTAAAGGTGTTACTGAAGGGGGGTCAGGCACTAGACTCCGGCATACATCGGCGAAGAATAATCAGGTTTACAAGGAAATCATTACGGGTTATCCTTATGAGTTCACAAATCCCATAGCAGGAAAGACAGGGACCACACAAAATCAGAGTGACGGATGGTTCATAGGGATGGTTCCGGACCTGGTAACTGGTGTATGGGTGGGAGGAGAAGACCGTTCGACCCATTTCAAAAGTATCCTGTATGGGCAGGGAGCTTCAATGGCACTTCCTATATGGGGCCTTTATATGAAACAGAATTATGGAGATCCAGACCTGAATATATCCACTGAGGATTTTGAAGCACCTGAAGAAATGACCATTCGCCTCGACTGCAGCAAACCCCTGGAGGAAGAGGAAGAGAACCAGGAACTGGAGGATGACCTGGAAGACCTGGATTTCTGATCCGAAGGCACCTCAGATAAACAATTCAACGGATAAACCGTATTTTCAAATGATTCTAAAAACTGTTGAAAACGCCAGGGAAGCTTTGGCAGGAGTTCAGGACCAAATGACCCTGATGCTGGGAGGGTTTGGACTTTGCGGGATTCCGGAGAATGCAATTTCAGAGCTGGTTAGCAAAGGAGTGACCGGACTTACCTGTATCAGCAACAATGCAGGCGTTGACGATTTTGGGCTTGGGTTGCTGCTTCAGAAAAGACAAATTAAAAAAATGATTTCCTCCTATGTGGGGGAAAACGAGGAATTTGAACGCCAGATGCTCAGCGGGGAACTCGAAGTTGAGCTGACTCCTCAGGGAACCCTGGCTGAAAAATGCCGGGCCGCACAAGCGGGAATTCCTGCATTCTATACCCCTGCGGGTTTTGGCACAGAAGTAGCCGAAGGAAAAGAAACCAGGGAATTCGGCGGAAAGATGTACGTATTGGAAAAAGCTTATGACGCCCACTTTGCCTTTGTGAAAGCATGGAAAGGGGACGAGGCGGGAAACCTCATCTTCAGGGGAACTGCCCGAAATTTCAATCCCTGTATGTGCGGAGCCGCCGGGATTACCGTAGCAGAAGTGGAAGAATTGGTGCCAGCAGGCACCCTGGACCCTAACCAGATCCATATACCCGGGATCTTTGTAAATCGGATTTTTCAGGGGAGCGATTACCAGAAGCGAATCGAACAACGAACTGTACGCAAGAAATAGGTATGTTAGACAAGAACGGAATCGCCAGGAGAATAGCCAGGGAAGTGAAAGATGGCTACTACGTTAATCTGGGAATCGGAATTCCGACCCTGGTGGCAAATTTTGTGCGCGATGATATACAGGTAGAGTTCCAAAGTGAGAACGGAGTACTTGGAATGGGGCCCTTCCCCTATGAAGGAGAAGAAGATCCAGACCTCATTAACGCGGGAAAACAGACCATAACTACGCTTCCCGGGGCTTCTTTTTTTGATTCAGCCACAAGCTTTGCAATGATACGGGGCCAGCATGTGGATCTGACTATCCTCGGGGCTATGGAAGTTGCCGAGAACGGGGATATTGCCAATTGGAAAATACCCGGAAAGATGGTCAAAGGGATGGGAGGCGCCATGGACCTGGTAGCCTCTGCCGAGAATATCATAGTGGCCATGATGCACACCAACAAGGCCGGAAAATCGAAACTTCTAAAGCGGTGTACCCTGCCACTTACAGGTGTGAATTGCGTCAAAAAAATTGTAACCAATCTGGCAGTGCTTGAAGTTACACCAGGCGGGTTTCGGCTGTTGGAGCGGGCTCCCGGAGTATCGGTAGAGGAGATTCAAAACGCTACTGAAGGAAGGCTTGCTATACCTTCTGAAGTTCCCGAAATGCAATTCTGATCGCCTCTGGCTGATGGCTGTCAGCATATTTTGGAGGGTTTACTGCAGTTTATCGACTTTTTACAACATTCCTTTCTCACCTTCGTTATTAGGGCATAATTTCCATCGAATCTATTGCGCAAGCATTTCAAACCTATTAGCTATGGAATCCCATATTAACGCTGCAGATCAAGAGGAGATACAGGTATACAGAAGCGACTATATCAGCGGCATGATCCTGCTGGTTAAAAAGTTGTTCACCCTGTAACCCGCTCTTCCATCAAAATCACCCCTTGCTCGACAAGGGTTTTTTTATTGCCTATGTCAAGAAGGTATTCCGTATTTTGGGATTATGGAATCACCGCTTCTAACCCCATGTACCCTAAGCGATCTTAAAGCGCTGCAGCGCCTTTCCAGGAAAACTTTTACGGAGTCTTTTGCTGCCCAGAACAATCCGAAGGATTTTCAGGAATACCTTTTGGAAGCCTTCAGTGAGCAGCAGCTCAAAGGAGCGTTGCTAGACCCCCAAACCCGATTCTTCTTTCTTCAGCAGGCAGGGCGGTTAGCCGGATATACCAAAATCAATACAGGTGATGCCCAAACGGAACTTCAGGACCCCGGGGCAATTGAAATCGAACGATTCTATATCAGTGAGCCCTTTCAGGGTAGGGGCCTGGGAGGGTGGATGCTTAGTGAACTCGTGACACTGGCCCAAAATGAAGGAAGAAAATATCTGTGGCTGGGGGTTTGGGAAGAAAACAAGCAGGCAATCAGGTTCTATTTGCGGCACGGATTTGTTACATTTGGGAAACATCCTTATTACGTTGGTTCAGACCGGCAAACAGACTGGATGATGCGCTTTGACCTACTTCTCATGGAGAGCGCCTGACACCTAATTGATAAAGCTTATGACTAGACTGGGTTTACTTTGTGTGTTTTTTATCATGGCTGTTCTGCCCGTACAGGCGCAGGAAGGATTTTATTTTCCACCCAGAGGGGCTGACTGGCAAGCGCGCAGCCCTCAAGAGTTTAATTTGGATGCCGGGGCGCTGCAGGATGCCGTCAAATTTGCCGAAGCACATGAATATTCGGGCCCGAAAGATCTCAGGCGTGCCATCCTCAAGGGATTTGAACGTGAACCCTATCATGAAATCCTGGGTCCCGTGAAACGTCGTGGGGGCCCCGCGGGGATCATACTCAAAAACGGATATATGGTTGCCTCCTGGGGAGACACCCGGCGGGTAGACATGACCTTCAGCGTTACCAAGAGCTTTCTTTCCACAGTGGCCGGCCTCGCCAACGACAGAGGGTTGCTGCGATCTGCAGATGACCGTGTGGGTGAATACATATGGGATGGCACTTTCGAAGGGGCGCACAATTCACAGATTAGCTGGGCTCACCTGCTCCAGCAGAACTCAGACTGGTCCGGAAGCCTCTGGGGCCTCAAGGATTGGGCAGACCGACCCCCAAGGGAGGGCGGTGTGGATGATTGGAAATACCGATCGTTGCGGGAACCGGGGACTGTAATGGAATACAATGATGTCCGCGTAAACGTACTGGCTTACAGCCTCACCCACTTATGGAGGCAGCCCTTACCCGCAGTCCTGAAGAGCGAACTGATGGACCCGATCGGGGCATCAGCAACATGGCGGTGGTTTGGCTATGAACATGCATGGACGGTTATCGATGGATACCGGATGCAATCCGTAACGGGTGGTGGGCATTCCGGAGGGGGGATTTTTATCAGCGCTGAGGATATGGCCCGGTTCGGACTTTTATTCCTGAATAAGGGTGTTTGGGACGACAAGAGGATTCTTAGCGAAAACTGGATCCGAGAGGCGACTACACCCTCTGAACCCAATCCCAACTACGGCTACATGTGGTGGCTTAACCAAGCGGGGGACCGTTATTGGGAGGAGGTTCCGGAGTCGGTTTTTTATGCAGCCGGTTTTGGAGGTAATTTCATAGTAGTAGCTCCGGAGCATGGCCTTGTGATGGTATTGCGCTGGCTGGAACCATCTGAAATCGGGGAATTCGTCCAAATGGTATTTGCATCTTTGCCCTAGAGCCTGCAAAGGATTTCAACTGCCCGCAGCAGGGTGTCGTCGTTTTTGGCAAAACAAAAGCGCAGCTGGTTGAAATCCTTACGACCCAGGTTGAAAACGGAGGTGGGAATACTGGCCACTCCTTTCTCCAGGGTAAGATACTCCGCAAATTTTATATCACTTTCCTTGCTTATCTCTGAGTAATCCAGAAGTTGAAAATACGTTCCCTCTGACGGGGTATACCGGAATCGGGACCCCTTTAACGCATTCAGAAAGAGATCCCTTTTTTCCTGAAAGAAGGCACCCAATCCCTCGTACCGGGATGGGTCTTCCAAGTATATTTTCAGGGCCCGCTGGGCGGGATGGCTTACTGAAAAAACGACAAATTCATGGATTTTTCTGAATTCTGACATAAGATAGTCCGGGGCCAGGCAATATCCCATCTTCCATCCTGTAATATGGAAGGTCTTTCCAAAAGAGGCACAGATAAATGATCGCTCCCGAAGCCCCGGAAACTTGCAAACGCTTTCATGTACCTTGCCATCAAAGACCAGATGTTCGTATACCTCATCACTCAGGACCAGAGTGTTGGTGGGGTGTAACAATTTTTCCAGGGTTAGCAGGTCCTTCTCTCTCAGAATAGTTCCGCTTGGATTATGGGGGGTGTTTATAATCACCATTCTGGTTTTGGGATTCAAGATGCGCTTAAAAGCCTCCCAGTCAACCCGGTAATCCGGGGCTTCCAATTGCAAAAGCACCGGGATTCCCCCGGCTGCTTTAACGGTGGGTTCATAACAGTCATAAGCCGGTTTGATAATAATGACCTCATCACCGGGATAAACAGCGCAATTGATTGCTGTATAAATGGCTTGTGTGGCCCCGGCGGTCAGGGTAACCTCCTTTTCGGGATGATACTGAGCACCATAGAGACGGGAAGTTTTCCGGGATATTGCGTCTCGAAGGGAGTAAATTCCGCCCATTGGGGCATATTGATTATAATCCCCTTCCAGCGCCTCCTGCATCAGGCGAATAAGTTCCGGATCCACTCCGAAATCCGGAAAGCCCTGCGAAAGATTGATGGCGTTATGGGTAACCGCCATCTGGCTCATTTTAGTGAAGATGGAGGTTTCAAGTTCGGGTAATTTGGAGCTGAGTTTCGGGATCACTAGGTCTGATTTTATCTAAAAATAAAAAATCCCGGTCGCTTGTGCGCCGGGATTCCAATTATTATACCAATGAGTTATCCCTTGGCGGATGCCATGAGGTATTCCCGGTTCATTCTGGCGATATTTTCAAGGGAGATCCCCTTCGGACATTCTACCTCACATGCGCCGGTATTAGTGCAATTTCCAAAT
>JARRLI010000056.1:0-7190 GCA_037387145.1 Robiginitalea sp.
ATAAAAAACGATACCTTTGCCGGCTTAAATTAATAAGGACCTCCAAGCGTCCTATTAAAACCATTTTCCCTTGAAACAATACCTCCGCCTTTTTGATTTTAAACAGGAAGTAGACTACAAAACAGAGATCCTCTCGGGCCTTACCGTGGCCATTGCCCTGGTTCCCGAGGCCGTTGCCTTTGCCCTGATTGCCGGGCTCTCGCCCCTGGTGGGGCTGTATGCTGCCTTTGTGATGGGGTTGGTGACTTCCATTCTTGGAGGCCGCCCGGGGATGATCTCCGGGGCCACGGGGGCCGTGGCCGTGGTGGTCGTTGCCCTGGCCCAGTAGCACGGGGTGGAATACGTTTTTGCAGCCGTGGTCCTTGCGGGGATGCTGCAGGTGGGTGCCGGCTTGCTGCGTTTGGGTAAACTGATGCGCCTGGTGCCCCTGCCGGTGGTTTACGGCTTTGTCAACGGCCTGGCCATCATTATTTTCCTCTCCCAGCTGGATCAGTTCAAAAACCCCTCGGGGGACTGGCTTACAGGCCCGGCCCTCTATATCCTGCTGGGGCTCGTAGTCCTGACCATGGGGATCATCTGGGGCCTTCCCAGGCTTACCAAGGCTTTTCCGGCCTCACTGGCGGCCATTATCATCGTCTTCCTGCTGGTAACGGCCCTGGGGATCGACACCAAAACCGTGGGCGACATCGCTTCCATCAAAGGCGGGTTCCCTCCCTTCCATATCCCGGACCTGCCGCTGAATCTGGAAACCCTCCAGGAGGCGGTGGCCCAGGGACTGGCCAACATGACCTCGGGCCTGTTTTCAGGAATGGGGGGCTGCGCCATGATCGGGCAAAGCCTGATCAACATATCCAACGGGGCACGGGCACGGCTGTCCGGCATTGTGGCGGCCCTGGCGCTGCTGGCCTTTATCATGTTCGGGGCGCCGCTTATCGAAAGCCTTCCCATGGCGGCCCTCACCGGTCTTATGATCATGGTATCCATCGGGACCTTTGAATGGGTAAGCGTCCGGATCTTCAACAAGTATCCGGCATCCGATATCCTGGTAATGGTGCTGGTAATGCTGGTGACCGTCCTGCTGCACAACCTGGCCCTGGCGGTACTGATAGGGGTGGTGATCGCGGCCCTGGTCTTTGCCTGGGACAACGCCAAACGCATCCGCGCCCGCAAGCGGATAGACGAAGACGGCATAAAGCACTACGAGATCTATGGCCCGGTCTTTTTCGGCTCCATAAAAATGTTCAACGAAAAGTTTGATGTTCAGGGAGACCCGGAGGAGGTCATCATCGATTTCAGGGAAAGCCGCATTGCGGATATGTCGGGTATCGAAGCGGTGAACAAGCTTACCGAGCGCTACCACAAGGCCAATAAGAAGGTCTACCTGACCAACCTCTCCAGCGGCAGCCACAAGCTTCTCTTAAAGGCGGATAAGATTATCAGTGTAAATGTGAGGGACTAACTCCTTGAACACGGCATAGCTGCAAACTGCCAACTGCCACTGCCAACTGCAACTGCCAACTCCCCTAATTCCCCCCCAGGCTCACATCGTTGTGGCTGCAGCTTTGATAGGAGTCTGAAGCTGCATATACGGCCTTCTGTGAAAACCCTTCCGCTTCAAGGGCCGCATCAAGGGATTTTCGCATGTAGAAATTGATGTCCCCCAGCTTTCTGGCGCGGTAGGCCTTTTTAGCCAGTTCATAGGCCCGCTCCATCTGATCGCGAGTGTGGATCGTATAGTTCTGTGCATCGATGGCGTGGCTCTTTACAGGGGTCAACCCGCATAGTTCGGACTGGTATTGTGCCTCCTCTGCCACGTCAGCGGCATCATAGGCCGCCCCCAGCGCAAGCCCTGTCAGGATCATCGCCTGGCGTGCATCTTCCTTGGCCGCTTTGTAGGTGGCCCCAAAGGCGGATGCCTCCGCATAGGTGGTGAGCGAATCTGTTAGTTTGTTGACCTGATCCATCTGTTGCGCTACATCTCCCATCTCACTTTTGAAGATCTCGCACTGGGCTCCGGCCACAAGTGGGCTGAGAAGGAGCAAGAAAGCCATTCGGAATAAATGGTTGGTCATAGTCATTCGTTTCATAATTCGGGGGCATTTAATCGCACGGACTAAATAACAGTACTTGATATAGGTGATTGCCCGCCTTTGGATCAACGGCCTGAAAAAAAGGTAAAACGCCCTAAACCGGCTTCTTATTGCTGTTTGAGCTGTAGTTGTTGTATAAGAAGGAATAGATGTAGTGTACTGTTTTAGGGATGAACTATCGGATTGGTCTTCTTGTTCTGGGAAACAGGGACCCCTCCCCCACCCAACTTCAAAGTAATCTACAGCCCTGAAATCCCAAAGCAGCCCCATTGATGCCTGCCACAGCCAACTGCGACTGCCAACTGCCTACTCCTCCAAAACCATCAGCTCGATCTTCCGGAACTCCGTCGGGTGGCTTTCGGCTTGTATGGCGATATACCCTTCTTTCATGGGTTTTCCCTCAATGTAAACGGCAGGGTCGTACCCGTTGATCTCACCCCCGCCCATCTGCAGGTTCTGATAGGTCAGGACGGTATCCCCTTCCACCAGGTGGTGGACTACGGAATCCCCCCGCACGATCATCTCAACGGTCACCCACTGGTCGCCCCGGAAAGTGCCCGAAGCAGAGCGCATGCAGTGCTCTTCCCGCAGCTCCCCTTCTATGACTACATTGGAGCCCGGGGTACATAGGTTCATGGTGGGGCGATCCCCTTCCTCCCGCCCGCCCAGCAGCTGGGCTTCCAGGGAGATGGGGAAATCCTGGTCCAGCCCCATGCTGGCTACCGGCTGGCAATGCAGCATAAACCCGTTGTTGCGGAAGGCCCAGTCCGGACCGTCGGGCACCTGCTCCCCCGCAAAACGGTACTCGGCCCGCAGGCGGTAATGTGCGTACGGGGTTTGGTAGAACAGGTGGCCGAATTCCTCATTGAACGTCTCGTATTCATCGTAAGACACCTTTAAGATCCCGTCTTCCACCCGGAAGGTATTTCGGTAGTTCTCCCCCGGGGGATATCCCATAAACTTCGGCTGCCACCCGCTCAGGTCCTTTCCGTTGAATAGCTGGATCCATTGAGTCTCCTCAGGGAAATGTGCCGCCTTTCTGTCTGTTGGTTGCACTTTAATGCCCAGGGCATATACTAATATCACGGTAACTAAAAGCCGGTAATGCATCACACAGGAAGGTTAGGAGGTATACGCCCTAAGGTAGTTTATTTCCCCGAATTGTCAGTTCTGCCTGCTTCCTTTAAATTTTTGTACTTTGAAGATCATGATTCGGTTCTTTCGACGCATTCGCCAAAACCTCCTTGGGGAGAATAATACAAGAAGATATCTGCTCTACGCAGTGGGTGAGATCGTGCTGGTGGTCCTTGGGATCGTGATCGCCCTGCAAATCGATAACTGGAATGAATGGCGGCAGGAACGGGAGCTGGAACAACTGGTCCTGGAACAATTACAGGAAGACTACCAGTCCAACCTTGAACAGCTAAACCAACGGGTATACCTGCGTCGTACAATAATCGATGCTTCATACTCCGTACTGGAGATGACAGACCATCCGGAAGGGGTCAACCGGGACAGCCTGATCGCCAAACTGAGTATCCTGCTGATCGACCCTACATTTGACCCCATAGAAAACGACATGAGCAACTCGGGGAATTTGCGCCTGATCACGAACCGGAAGCTCAAACACCTTCTTTCCAACTGGACCTCAGATATCGTTGCGGTGCAGGAGATAGAGCAAAACTGGAGCAGCATTGTCAATTCGCAGCTGCAGAGTACCCTCACCGGCCTGGGGATATCCAGGGACCTGGCCCATCATTTTGCCAACGACATGGACCTGGACTGGCAGCTGGAAAGGGAGCGAAACTTCGAAAAACAGACCATTGGCAGGTCGCGTCAGGGGGCCTCCGTGGAGGAAATTGCCAGGAGCAAAGAGCTGGAAGGCCTGGTGTCCTATGCAATTACCTATAATGTAGGCGCTAACCTGGAATCTGAAACGGTAGTAAACCGGATTCAGGAAATCCTTGACCTGATAAAAGAGGAAATCGATGAATAAGCCTGAAAACATGACCTTTTTAATTCATTTTTAAATCTATCTAATCCAAATTAGATGTTCCGTTTCTTTAGAAACATTCGCCAGCGCCTGATAACCGGAAGTAAGTTCTCCAGGTACCTGCTCTATGCAGTGGGCGAGATCCTGCTGGTAGTGATCGGGATCCTGATCGCCCTGCAGGTAGACAATTGGAATGAGACGCGCAAAAGCAGGGAGCAGGGAGCCGAATTCCGGGCGCAGCTCCGGGAGAGTGTAGTCACAGATATGGTACGCATCCGGAAACGTATGGAATTCTTTGAGAAGGCCATTGAGTATGGGTATGACGTAGAAAAAGAATTGACGGATCCACAAGCCGGCGATACAGAGGCCCGGTGGCAGTTTATCGCGAACGTCTTCCATGCGAGTCAGATCTGGAACTTCAATCAGGTCACCGCTACTTACAACGAAATACAGAATCCGGATATGCTGGGGTTTATAGGTCCGGCCGAGCTGCTCAATGCGCTGCAGCGCTACTATAATGAGTGGCCGTTACAGCTGTCGGTTCTCACAGGGGGTACCCAGGCCTACCGGGATTTTTCCCGAAGTGTCATCCCCATGGTAATGCAGGAGTTCATGTGGGCCAACTGTTACGATATTGACGTGCTGGATGTCCAAAGCTTTCAAAGCTGCAATGCGCCCCCGGTGAATCGGGAGTTGATTGAAGGGGTTTACCATGATATCATCGCAGATCCTTCCTTTCCCAGGCTGCTCACCCGCAGGCTCTCTACCCTGTACGCGCGCAATGTCGTTTACAAGAACATTCTTGCCGAAGCCGAGGCGCTTCTCACCCTATTAGATATTGACTGACCTATGATCCGTTTCTTCCCAGCCATACGCAAGCGCCTGCCCGGGGAGGATCGCGGATAAAGGTCTTTTGTACAGGGGTCCGGTTTCAAAGCCTGTTTGCCTTATCCCTGAAGGTTACCAAAGAGAAGGGGCTTGTGGATCGCCGCGGCCTGAAGGAGGTAGATTTAGTCATAAGTTTGATCGAAGAGGGAGTAAAAGCGGAAAACTTTTGATATCTTAAAGCCAAACAACCTCATATGGGAATTTTCTGGGATATTTTACAACAGGACGAACTGGACAAGCAACAAGAGAAAGCCAAGGACCTGGAAGGACGGGTAGAACAGCTTGAAGAAGATCTGGAACATACCAGGGTGCTTCTTAAAAAAACTCTGGTAGCCCTTGAAACGCACCTGGCAAGGGATATAGACGGAGACGGCATTGCCGGTTAAGGGCCGTGGAAACAATAGACATAATTACCCTGGTAGCCATCATCCTGTTTGCCAGGTTGGGGATGCGTTTGCTCATGCGCTATCTTAAGGACAAGCGCAATGATCGGCAGAATGATCCGTAAAGCAAAATATGCGTGAGAGGCCCTGCTGTGGATCAGTTAATTGGTTCGCAGTTATGTTTTTGGACCCCTTAATTATCTTTCTATTGTGTATCTTCCGTGACGGATCTACCACCGACTCATTTGCAACCAACATTCCTTTAATAAATAAACAAACACCTTTTATATGGAACTCATTAGTGACAACCTTTCAAAAACCTATTCCAACGGGGTACAGGCCCTGAAGGAAGATTCGTTGAACATCCCCCAGGGGATGTTTGGCCTGCTTGGCCCGAACGGTGCAGGGAAATCGACCCTCATGCGCACCATTGCCACCCTCCAGGACGCGGACCAAGGCAGCATCACCCTGGACGGGATCGATGTGCTCCACAACAAACAGGCAGTTCGGGAATGCCTGGGGTACCTTCCCCAGGATTTTGGGTTGTACCCCCGCATCAACGCGGAGACCATGCTGAACCATATAGCACAGATGAAGGGCATTGGAAACCGAAAGGAGCGAAAAGACCTTGTTGCCTCCCTGCTGCACAGGGTTAATTTGTATAAGGACAGGAAAAAAGCCCTGGGGACCTATTCGGGCGGAATGCGACAGCGCTTTGGGATTGCGCAGGCCCTTGTGGGCAGCCCGAGCCTTATCATAGTGGATGAGCCTACGGCAGGGCTTGACCCTTCTGAACGGAACCGGTTTTACAACCTCCTTTCCGAAATCGGGGAAAACACGATTGTGATCCTTTCTACCCACATTGTGGAAGACGTCAATACACTATGCTCCAACATGGCAATAATCTGCACTGGGGAGGTGCTTATGCAGGGCACCCCAAAAGACGGGCTCGCCTTGGTGGATGGGAAGATCTATCAAAAGGCTGTGGACAAGGCGGACCTGGATAAATACCGGGAAGATTTCCAGGTGATCTCCACCAAACTGATCGAGGGCAAACTCAGCCTCCGCATTGAAAGCGAGTCCGATCCTGGCAATGGATTTACGCCAACACCTGCCGATCTGGAAGATGTATACTTCAGCATCATTTCCAAAAAAGTAGATCCCATCACCATATAAACTGCACCATGTTTAAAGATATTTTTCTCTTCGAATTAAAATACCGGTTCAAGCGCCCGGCTACCTGGGCCTACTTCCTGTTGCTGACGTTGGTTCCCATGCTGCTGATCGGCTTTGGAAACACCCCGGCCTCAGAAAAAGTGTTCCACAACGCTCCCATCGTAATTGCGGAGCTCCTGTTGCTGCTTTCTATCTTCGGAATCCTGATCGCTTCGGCAGTAATGGGGGTCCCCCTTTACAGGGATCTCGAACACAAGACGGCCACCTACCTCTTCAGTTACCCCATAACCAAACGGGGCTATTTTATGGGCCGGTTCTGGGGTTCCTTTGTGACCCTGCTCTTCATTTCCTCGGGAGCCCTGCTGGGCATTTTCCTCGGCAGCATGCTCGGGCCCGCCTTTGGCACGGAAGCCGTTCGCTACGGTCCCAACCTGGCCGTGAATTACTTCCAGCCTTTTTTCACCCTGCTGGTGCCCAACTTATGGCTGGCGGGATGTGTGTTTTTTGCCCTGATCATCTTTACCCGCAATATCCGCTCGATCTATTCAGGGGGGATCGTGATCTTCATCGCTTACCTGTTGGCAAACTTCCTGGCCCAGGACATCGAGAACAAGGACCTGGTACAGTTGATTGACCCATTTGGCCTGAACTCCTTTCAGT
>JARRLI010000057.1:0-6525 GCA_037387145.1 Robiginitalea sp.
CTGCAATACGCCTGCTGCATTTACGGTCTCAAAGAAATGTCCTTCGCTGGTAGAGGCATTCCCGATGGTGCCCCAGGCAACCTCATTCCCATTATTGGAGAAAAGCCCTGATGGGATATTGTCTACCTCCCTGTAAATTTTGGAAGCCTGTGCCAGGCCGAGCAGCCTTGGCATCTGGCCGGCAGTTGGAGATATGTCGGGGCTGCTGTTTGGTTGTGCCGTCAGGTCTTTCCAACTCCCGTCTTCGTTCAAACTGTGGGTCCCGAAATGCCCGCCCATTTGTCTTCCGGCGCTCATGGGTTCTTTTTCCAGGTCTGTGGTGGCGTATAATCCGTGAAAAAATGCCTTGGGTGATAACAGGTCCAGAGCCATCATAAAGGTCTGATCCCGGTAATATCCACTACGGAAATCCCCATTTTTGAACGCCCGTGCCATGGCGAGCGGGGGCAATTCCTTCCCATCCCCAAAGATCCCGAATTTAGCTTTTCCCGTGAGTACTTCTCTCCGCCCAAGTAGGCTGCATTCCCTGCTGGTAACCGCAATGTGGTAATCCCTTAAGATCTGTTCTTTAAAATCCTTAAAGGAAATGTCTTTTTCGGGGTCCAGTTGAATTTTCATCGGCGGGGAAATCGTTTGGCACAAAGATATTAAAGCTCAGGGGTTTTTACAATCCATCCTGAGGTTATTAATTAACGATTTCTCAGTCTAAATGTTATACAGTTAACAATATTTGCAAAACTGGCAAAATATAGGCGGTTTATTGTGAATATGGCAACATTAAAACCATTTTCTGGTAAACAGTCCAATTAATGTGCGTGGGCTCAGGGTAATGACGAAACGAATTCTTTCTTCGTAATTCGGGCCTGCAATTTCCCATCCGTTGTTGGAGTATAGCGGGAAGTACAGTTCAAAGTAATCAGTGACCAGATTCAGGCGTACTCCCGAATCGTATACAAATCGGGCTGGGATCCCTTCATTCTTGATATACCCCACATCGCCGTAGAGTTCAATCCACCTCCAGATACCATAACTGGCATTCATGGTCAGTAGCCATTCATTGGCAAAAGGGTTTTCCAACTTTGACTTGAACCCTCCTTCAGCAATGATAATCTGCTGGCTGACCAGGCCTGAATCCTCAGATCGTCCAAGATAATTGAAGTCAAAAAGGTAATCTGTAGGGCGGTCCAGGGCGAAACTGAAATAATCCGAATCGGTCCGGTTCCTGAGGAAAACTCCCCCGAAGAATCGAAGATTGATCTGTTGATTGTTTATCAACAGTTTCCGGTAGTCCGCATTGAAGGACAACTTGGTGAAATCCGCGGAATGCTGGGCATCTACAAACCAGGAAAAATAATTGATGATATTGTTGTTAAGATACTGATAACGCGCATTTAGCACACTGTAATCCGGTTCAGTTTCCAAATCTCCAAGAGCGGGATCTATCGTCCGGAACACATTGACGTGGCGCAATAACAAAACACTGCGGATATTGGGGATCAGATCATCAGGCCTCCAGCCAAAACTCACGGAAGGGGTGATCTTGGAATAACGGGAATTGGTTTGAAAATGAAAGGTGGATCCCGAAAGCCCGTAGTTCGTTACATAGAATCCGCTTTTACCGTGATAATGACGATATAACAGCGAACCATTGCCCACCAGTGATTTCTCCTTAAGCGCATACTGGGGGGCGACGCTGAATGTAAATGGTCGTTGCAAGAAGGTTTTATTGGTCAGCCGCAACCCGGGGGTAAGCCCGTCGTATATGTTGAAGTTGATCACGGGCATGTAGAAAATCTGATTGTAATATGGATTTTCAGAATCCCGGAAAAACTGAAATTTCAATTTGCGATTACTGGAAAGGAATCCACCCAGGGATTTCCAGTTGTCGCGTTGGTTGAATTCCGGAATTTTCTGATCGTAGTTCAAAACCAGCCGTTCCTCCCCCTTATCGGGGATCTGAAAGGTCTGATCCTCCCCGAACTCTCGGAACCAGTATTCTGATACCACACTGTCCTTCAGTATTCCGAACAGGGAAATAGGTACTTCTGTTTGCGTTTTGTTGCGAATGGTAACCTGTATGGAATCACGAACGCGTTCCGTGTTCTTGATTTTGTAGTCTATCTGATCACTGGTGGTCACATAGGTCTCAAAAAACCAGTCAATATTTCTGGTGGCGTATTTCTTGAGGGAGCGTTCAAAATCCTCTGGGGAAGTTTCCCTTAGCTGGTTCTCTTTAAAAAATTCCTTAATGGATTGTTCCACGGCATCCGTGCCGATGTAATCCCCCAGGTACGCCAGGCCAAGCCCTGCCTTGTATGTGTTGGCTATCTTCTGATTGAATTTGATCAGGGAATCATTGGGCGTGACCAGGGATTGATCAAGATTTCTGCGCGCCATCAGCATATACAAGAAGGCATACTGGTCGTTAAAATCCATCTGACCCAGGTGCGTCCCTTTCAAAAGCCATGAATTAGAGAGATTCCCAAGCAATTTTTGATCCGTGTAGTATTGCTCCACAAAGCGGATCATCAGATAATTGATGATCGCGTCGCTAACCCATTTTTCCTTTCTTGGATTCAGGAAAATTGTTTCCTTCATATAGCTTATAAGTGCCGTTTTGAGAAACTTCATCTCAAACTGGAACTGCTCGTTATAAGGCCGGATAAAGGAAGGCAACTGGTTTAAACCATAGAGCGGGTTTTTGTTAAAATCAGTCTCGCTGACCAATAATTGCTCATAGGGAAAATCCCCCAGGTTTTCGTGGATGAACCGAATGATTCTTTCAATGGAAATCCCCTGCCGCACCTCGTTGTACTTTCTTGTTTGAATGTCTGTAACAATAAAAAGATAGGGGGTAAGGTGCTTCTTGAAGGGCCGGAAGGAATTCAGGATGATATCACAACTTTTCCTTCGGCTTCCCTTGAGAGTAGCATATTGTTTTCCGGGGAAACTACTCAAGCTTAGATCCACGTAATTGGTTCCAAGGTAGAGGGAATCAGGAAAGATGAAATTGATGGTAGTATTGGTAATGCCGGTATACAGGTCCTCCAGGTTTTTGTTCGAATAATGGTTCCAGGTGCTGTCGTATACGGCCGGGGTAAGATACCAGTCTTTCAGGTAATAACTGCCTGTGGGGTCATAGCCATATTGAGTGTATTTTGAGGGTGGCAGCTTTACTGTATAAGTAAAAATAAGCTTGGTGGAATCTCCGGGTTTCAATGATTCTTTCAGGTCAAAACGAACAATGTCCCTTCCGGGGAGGCGCTTCCATATAATATTGCGGTACGTCTGGTCTGTAACGGCAAGGATATCGGTTATGCCACGGTCTTTTTCTTTTGCCAGGTGCAGAGATTTCCGGAATTCCTCTGCAAATCTTTTGGCAAGTGCAGTGCTTTTGTCCGAATACGCATTGGCCCAATCATTGAAGTAGAGAAATCCGAGTGCATCTTCAGAGTTATTCACATAGGTGAATTCCTGTTGAATCTGAACTACATTGGATTCTTCATCCAGGGTAGCATTCATTCTATTTTGATGCTGGGCATAAAGGGCTTCCGGATTGCTCCAGAAGGATAATATTACTCCCAAAATGGGTAAGAAACCCCTATATGCCTTGGAAAACTTCATAAATCAGAAGTTCGGAGCAAGCATGTGCCCTTTGTAGAATGCATCGATTACTGAAACGACTTCTTCTGCTGTATCCACAACTTGAAGCAGTTCCAGGTCTTCTTCATTTATATTACCGGCTTTCACTAGTGTTGTTTTAATCCATTCTAGCAATCCTTCCCAAAATTCAGAGCCCACGAGTACAATGGGGAATTGTGCTATTTTCTCGGTCTGGATCAAAGTAAGGGCTTCAAAGAGTTCATCCATTGTGCCAAAGCCTCCGGGCAGGACTACAAAAGCCTGAGCATATTTCACAAACATCACTTTTCGGACAAAGAAATAATCGAAATCCAGGCTTTTGTCAGCATCGATATACGGGTTGTCATTCTGCTCAAAAGGGAGATCGATATTTAAACCAACTGAAGTTCCACCAGCTTTTTTTGCACCCTTGTTGCCTGCTTCCATTATTCCCGGGCCCCCACCGGTGATTATGCCGTAGCCGGCTTCAGATAATTCATGGCATATTTCCACTGCGAGCTTGTAATAGGGGTGGTCCGGTTTGGTCCTGGCAGATCCAAAAATACTTACGCAGGGGCCTATGGCACTCATTTTTTCAAACCCGTTGACGAATTCACCCATAATCTTGAAAATCGCCCAGGAATCATTGATTTTGATCTCGTTCCAACCCTTGTGTTTATTATCTTTTCTCATACTTCTAACTTATAACGGGTTATTTAGTGATATAGTTCGTTCAGAAAGGATTATCGGACTGCTAGCCCTTCATCGGAAAACAACTCCCGTTTCAAAAATCTTGCTGTATAACTCTTTGGATCCCTGGATACTGCTTCCGGAGTCCCCGTACAGACAATTTCTCCCCCTTCGCGACCTCCTTCGTATCCTATATCGATTATGTGGTCGACCATCTTGATAACATCCAGGTTATGTTCGATGACCACAACGGTATTGCCCTTGTTTACTAACTTGTTAAGGACCTCCATCAATACCCTGATATCTTCAAAATGCAATCCTGTGGTAGGTTCATCCAGTATATAAAAGGTATTGCCCGTATCCCTCTTGGATAATTCTGTTGCCAGTTTTACCCGCTGGGCCTCACCTCCTGAAAGGGTGGTGCTTTGCTGCCCCATCGAAATATAACCCAGCCCTACGTCCTGTATCGTTTTGAGTTTCCTGAAGATCTTGGGGATATGTTCAAAAAACTCAACAGCCTCGTCAACAGTCATATCCAGGACATCTGCGATGGATTTTCCCTTGTAGCGGATCTCAAGTGTTTCCCGGTTAAACCGTTTCCCATTGCAAGTCTCACAATCCACGTAAACATCGGGGAGAAAGTTCATCTCTATAACCCGCAAACCACCACCCTGACATGTTTCACAACGCCCGCCCTTGACATTGAAACTAAAGCGGCCTGGTTTGTACCCGCGAATGGATGCCTCAGTGGTTTTCGTGAAAAGAGACCTGATTTCACTGAAAACCCCGGTATAGGTGGCCGGATTCGATCTTGGGGTTCGCCCGATCGGGGCCTGGTTGATGTCGATTACCTTATCTACATGATTTAGCCCGCTAATACTCTTATAGGGCTTGGGGGTTTTCACCCCGTTAAAATAATGGGCATTCATGATAGGGTAGAGGGTCTCATTGATAAGGGTAGATTTACCGCTTCCCGAAACTCCGGTAACCCCGATCATCGTTCCCAGGGGAAAACTGGCGGTAACATTCTTCAGGTTGTGACCCGTACAACCCCTGAGAATTATTTTACGGCCATTGCCTTTCCTTCTTTCTTCCGGTACCTCGATCCGTTTCCTGCCACTTAGGTAATCTGCGGTAAGGGTATGGTGGTGCATCAATTCCTCCGGAGATCCCTCCGAAATTATCTGCCCTCCATGCTTGCCCGCCATGGGTCCGATATCGATCACGTAATCGGCCTGTTCAATCATGTCCCGGTCGTGTTCCACTACAATAACCGAATTCCCCAGGTCCCTGAGTGCCTTAAGGGAACTTATCAGCCTGTTGTTGTCGCGCTGATGCAGTCCGATACTGGGTTCGTCCAGGATATACAAAACTCCCACCAACTGGGAGCCTATCTGAGTAGCAAGCCTGATCCGCTGAGCTTCGCCCCCGGAAAGGGTCTTGGAACCCCTGCTCAGCGAAAGGTAATCAAGTCCTACATCCAGCAGGAAGGTAAGTCGCGTACAAATTTCCTTGAGGATTTCTTCGGCTATGCGTTTTTGGTCACCGATCAATTCGCCGGAGAGATTTGTGAAGAACTCATGGAGCTGGCCTACGTCCATGGCCGCAAGTTCCGAGATGTTCTTTTCCTGAATCCTGAAATAAAGGGACTCCTTTTTCAGACGACTGCCGTTACATTCCGGGCAGTCTATCCTGTCCATATATTCCCTGGCCCAGCGCTTGATGCTGGCGGAGTTGCTCTCGCGGTACTGGTTTTTGAGAAAGGTAGCAATACCCTCATAATCTATTCGGTACTGCCTGCGTACACCTAACGTTTTTGAATCAACTTCAAAACGTTCATCACCGCCATATAGGATTACGTTCAGGGCAGCTTCAGGAATGGACGTAATTGGATCTCCCAATTCAAAACCATATCGCAATCCAATAGTCTCCAGTTGTTTAAAGGCCCACGACTTTTTATAGGGGCCCAATGGCGCAAGGCCTCCTGATTTTATGGATAGGGAGTCATCCGGAATGATTTTGCCTGTATTAGCTTCGTAGACATGTCCCAGGCCATTACAATTAGGGCACATGCCTTTGGGCGAGTTAAATGAAAAGGTATTAGGTTCCGGAACGGGATAGGAAATTCCCGTTTCGGGGCACATCAGGTCCCTGCTGAAATATCTTGGAGCGGATGAATCCTCTTCAAGCACCATCAGTACGTTATCTCCCGCA
>JARRLI010000058.1:0-9242 GCA_037387145.1 Robiginitalea sp.
GAGAAATACCCTAAACCCTTATATATATTGGTTTTATTGAGGAAATGCCTTATTTTACAGGGGATTCCAAAGGATAAAAAAAGGTAGTATTCAAGTCCCGTCCCGAGTACGGATGAGCGGAAAAGTCAGAGCTGAGCTCTGGCTTTTTTGTTTTTGGGAACCGAGCCGAGCTTGCTCAGGCGAAGGTTTAGAAACAAAAAGTCCGGTTCATTGGCGTGAAAGTTCAACCCTTTAGGAGTTCTTTATTGAGGGATTGTCTAATCTAAAACGAAAATTGGCTTTATCGATGGTTCCGGAACTTGTATGGACCTATTTCTAAATTCGTTTTCTATTTCAATTAATAACAGTGTAGACTTATTCCTAAGATCCACGAGGTATTCTTTAAAAACCCCATGCTTGCCTGAGTAAAAATCAAGTGAAAGCACAAACGATTTGAAGGATTCCGACGTCGGATCATTGATCCATTGCCAATCATCGGAATCTTCTAGCATCTCAATTGTCCATGGACTCCAGTCTCCTTCATAGGCAAAAAAGTGTTTCTGGGCTTTGCTTTGTATAAAAAAGTGCGACATAAACTGAATGGTAGTATTATTAAATTCTTCAAAATGCTTTTCAGCTACATCCACTTGACGATAGAATTCCAATAATTCTGTTTTGAGTTTATCGTTTTTGATGATATTAATTTGACCCGCATTATTCATTTCAGAGAATGTGTTATCTCTTATACTCAGGGCCTCCGACGACCAATCAAGTTTATTAAAAGATTCAAAAAAATCTCGGGAGCTTGATATTTCAGTGTAAGAGATCAGTAAAGCGTTCTTATGATCCGCAATTACTTTATCCGCATATTTTATTCGACGATTGTAGTATGCAGTATCATTTGCAAGATCAGAATGAAGGCGTTTGAGATATTCAATTTCAGTATTGGAGGTTTGTCGATCCTGATTCCAATTATCCACCTGAATGGCAATCAATATCCCAATAACCACCAACAAAATCTCCCCAATGGCATATCTGGAATACTGCAAGAACCTATTCTCTTTGGCGAGCTGTTGACGGATTCGATTAAAGAAGCGAGGCATTGGCACGAGGTTGGTTACTTCCTCAAAGTACGAAAAAGCAGGTAATTGTTTGAAATGAAAACGGTTCCCTGTCAGCTAAACCGGACTGAATTGAAGAGCAGTTGACCATTTTCAGGAGCAATCGACTTATACATACCCATATTGAGTTACACATAACCTGCCAACTGAGTCTTGAACATAACCGCTTGTTTGGTTTTGCAGACCCGTTGCTATCTGCATAAAGGACTCCGCCATCTGAGGGTCTTCACAGTATTCTGGCGTTAAAAGTGTCACCCTGCCGGAGGTCACCGGAGTCATAACCCTTCCTGAACCAGCGCATTCGCTGTTCAGAGGTTCCGTGGGTAAAAGAGTCGGGGATCACACGCCCGATTTGTTCGCGTTGTAACCGGTCATCTCCAATGGCATTGGCTGCGTTTAATGCTTCCTCCAGGTCCCCGTCCTGCATCATCCCGAACATCTCCTCATTATAGTGAGCCCATACACCCGCCAGGAAATCGGCCTGAAGCTCAAGGCGCACCGAGTACTCGTTGAACTCCTTTTTAGAGACCTGGCCGCGCAGGCGGTCCACCTGTTGGGTAATGCCCATCAATTTTTGTATGTGGTGCCCCACCTCATGGGCAATGACATAGGCCTGGGCAAAATCTCCCGGGGCATCGAGTTTGCGCTCCATTTCATCAAAAAAACTAAGATCCAAATATAACTTCTCATCGCCGGGGCAGTAAAAGGGCCCTGTAGCACTTGAAGCCAGTCCGCAGGCCGAGGAGACATTTCTATTGAAAAGGACCAGGGTGGGTTCCCGGTAATTGTCAATGAGCTTGTTCCATACGTCTTCGGTGTTTGCCAGAACAGTTTTGCTAAAAGCAGCCATCTCGTCATCTTTTTGGGTGCTCTGATATGAAGTGGATATTCCCGCAGGACTGCTTCCGCCCATTATAAAATTCAACGGGTTAATGCCTGTGATAAATCCGAGGATTACCAGGATCGCAATGATGATCAGTCCTGTCTTTGAAAAAACAAGCCGGATCAAGGGGCCTATTAACAGGGGGTTAATCCCCCTGCCACCCATTGACGGCCCCTTCTGACCCCTTCGGTCTTCTACATTGGAACTTTGCCTGTTACCTTTCCATTTCATTGCGGTATGCTATTTTTTGATTACGACGAAAAATTACAAAAAATGCGTCATTGACTGAATAGGCGAATCGGTACATAGGAAATGCATCATTGTTTGTTTCGAATTTTACGCTATCTTCCAGAGGTTATCCGCCACATTACCTGAACCTTATTTAATTGACTGCTTAAAGATTGACTACAGGCCTTGCGTGATGTGTTTTCCATTAATCTAAAAAATAACACTCAATGATAAGAAGTAGTTTTTTTCTCCTGGTATCAAGTATATTCCTGTTGGCATGTTCTCAGGAAACCAAAGTTCCCGATCCGCCAGTTGCCAAAAAGATAGCTAAAGAATTTGAAGCACACGGGGATATCCGGGTTGATAATTATTACTGGATGCGTCTGACCGATGCCCAGAAAGGGGCGGATTCCGCAGATGCACAAACACGTGATGTGTTAGATTACCTAGAGGCAGAGAATACCTACTCGCAGGAGATAATGGCACCCACTTCTGCTTTGCAGGACAGCCTTTATGAAGAAATCGTGGGACGGATGGAGCAAGATGATTCCTCAGTCCCCGTAACTATAAACGGTTATAGTTATTATACCCGGTATGAAGAGGGCAACCAGTACCCTTTGTACTGCCGTAAAGCGCTGAAGGAGGATGCCGTGGAGGAAATCCTCCTTAACGGGCCTGAGATGGCTCAGGGGAAAGCCTACTTTGCCGTAGGACAGCGTTCCGTTAGCGAGGATAACGAAATGCTCGCCTTTGGCGTAGATACCGTTTCACGCCGTCAGTATACCCTGCATTTCAAAGACCTTAAATCCGGGGAAATCCTCGATGAACGCATCGATAATGTACAGTCAGTTGCCTGGGCCAATGACAACAAGACACTTTTCTACTCCAGGAAAGATCCGGTCACCCTGAGAAGCTTCCAGGTCTACCGGCATCAGATCGGCACTGACCCCGACCAGGATGCCCTGGTATACGAAGAATCTGATCCCACTTTTCAGTGCTATGTGACTAAAAGCAAGTCCAGAGACTACCTATTCCTGGTCTCCAGCCACTCTGAGTGGACCGAGTACCGATATCTGGAATCGGATGCACCAGAGGCAACTTGGACGGTTTTCCATCCCCGGGAAAAAGGCATCAATTATTATGTTGACCATGTGGAAGACTCCTTTTTGATCCGGACCAACTACCAGGCAAAGAACTACCGGCTTATGAAATGCACCGGGCAGGACACTGAAGTAGGAGCCTGGCAGGAGGTAATCCCCTATAACCCGGAGGTGCGTTTGGAAAATGTGACGCACTTCAGGGATTATTCTGTATTACAGGTGCGTATTGACGGCCTTGTGCAGCTCCATGTGCTCAACAGGGAAGACCTGGAGGACTATTATATTGAATTCAATGATCCGACCTATTTGGTGTGGATTTACAACAACCCTGAATCTGATACGGAGATATTCCGGTACATTTATTCTTCCTTCACCACTCCTGTCACCGTTTATGACCTTAATCTCCGTACACGGGAGCGTAAGCTTCGCAAGCAGGATAAAGTACTTGGTGGAGATTTCAGCCCGGATAACTACAAGTCGGAACGGATTATGGCCACCGGACGCGATGGTACCGAAATACCTGTTTCACTCGTATATCGGAAGGACACAGAAGTCAATGCCGAAACCCCCCTGCTGCTCTATGGGTATGGCTCGTACGGGGCCAATATGAATGCATCTTTCGATCATGCCCGTCTCAGCTTGCTGGACAGGGGGTTTGTTTATGCGATTGCCCACATTCGCGGCGGTCAGGAAATGGGCAGGGACTGGTATGATAAC
Source organism: Robiginitalea sp. (assembly GCA_037387145.1). GTDB lineage: Bacteria > Bacteroidota > Bacteroidia > Flavobacteriales > Flavobacteriaceae > Robiginitalea. The sequence goes on from JARRLI010000058.1 coordinate 4,029, forward strand.
GGGAAGTTGCTCAGGAAGAAGAATACATTTTATGACTTTATAGACTGCGGTAAACACCTGGTAACAAAGGGATACACCTCTCCGGATCACCTTTATGCGCTGGGGGGTAGTGCAGGGGGCTTGCTTATGGGAGCTGTGGTGAATATGGAGCCCGAATTGTTCAATGGCGTCATTGCAGCTGTGCCTTTCGTGGATGTGATCAGTACCATGCTGGACGAATCCATCCCGCTGACAACCTATGAATTTGACGAATGGGGCAACCCAAAGGACAAGGAGTACTATGATTATATGCTATCCTATTCCCCCTATGACAACGTACAGAAAATGGAATATCCTAACCTGCTGGTAACCACAGGATACTGGGACAGTCAGGTACAGTATTGGGAACCCGCAAAATGGGTGGCAAAACTGAGAGAATACAAGACGGACGACAACCTGCTTCTGCTCGATACCAACATGGATGTAGGTCATGGCGGGGCCTCTGGTCGTTTTGAACGATATCGGAGAACAGCCCTGATGTACGCCTTCCTTTTGAACCTGGAGGAAAAACCCCAATAGAAACTATATTTTTTGGAGGAAGGTGCAAAAAATACTTAACGGACAGATGAGTCTTTTGGGGTTTGTTTTGACGGGCCACAGCATTTCTATGTCACATCAGTTCAGTGTTGTTCTTCTTCCTCCAAATACTGCTTACTGATAATAAATTCAGCAACTGCCTGCCAGATGTCCTTGAGGAGATTCTGTTGGTGGAGATTGGGATATTGATTGCATTGCAGGTCATTAACCGGAATGACTGGTGAAATACATGAATGTCTATTGAATCCAGTAAGACAACGGACCGGACTTTGTTATTTGTTATTTTTTAAGGGGCATGAGAACAAAGTTTTTTAGAAATACAAATCACCATGGAGTAAATTTATTTCGCATAATTCGTATATTAAAAAGGTTTAAATCACTAGTGAAGCAATTATGAAAAACAGCATATTACGTTTATTATTTATTCTTATTATAGGTGCATCGGGCCTCTTTGGCCAAAATTATGTCACGATATACCGGAGTTGTAATTATGAAGGCGATAGCCAACGACTCACCGAAGGGGATTATCTCGACAGGGACATCAAGATAGGTAACGACCGAATATCAGCTATTCGCGTTCCTAAGGGATGGTCTGTAACCGTATACAAGGCCAATAACTTAAAGGGCACCAATGAAACCTATGACAGCGATGTTCGTTGTCTGCCCGAGCAATTCAACGACGCCATATCGAGCATACGCGTTTATCGTTCCAGCAGCGCCAATGCGGTAACCATCTACCGCAGCTGTAATTATGAGGGGGATAGCCAGGAGTTGCGGGAAGGGGATTACAGGGATCGTGATATCAAAATAGGAAATGATCGTATTTCCTCCATTCAGGTACCCAACGGGTGGTCCATTACGGTGTACAAGGCGAATAATTTTGAAGGTGTGAACGAAACATATACTCAGGATGTCCGCTGCCTTCCACAGCAATTCAACGATGCCATATCCAGTATTCGGGTCCACAGGCGGAGTAGTCATAGGTCCTCTTCCAGCTACAAACACAACTCGAGTCACAACAATAACCGCAGCCATAGTTCCGGCAAGGTTGCCTATGATGCCAGCGGAAAAGGTCCTTGTAAATTGGGAAGGGGTAGGCCTACTTCAAATTGCAACTTTGGAGTCATGCGCCGCGGCGGAGGTAATGCCGATGTCCACATCAAAAGCGGGAATGGGCGTGAGCGGGTCATTTATTTTCAGAACGGGCGTGCCGTTGGCTATAACAGGAACCAGGGCAATAACAACCCATCTTTCAGGGCAACTAAAGAAGGGGACCTGTACATCATAACCATAGGGGAAGAACGATACGAAATACCTGAAGCTGTTGTCTACGGCGGGTAAATCCGTATAGTAGATATACGATAAAACAGGCGGCATTATGCAGTGGTAAAATCCAATTTTACCAAAGCGCTCTTTTGGCAAGTGGTCTAAATCTGATTTGAATGAAGAACATAATCTTTTTGCGGCAAATCATACCCCTAATCAATTAGGTAACGTCTCCTTTAATTTCCTTGGGGCACCTAATCCAAGCCATTAACCTTCAGCCTACTAATTTTAAGAAAACAGGATTAATTAAAACTAAAACAATGGATCAACCTAATGAAAATCAAGTGAATCCTTCTCGAATTATGCAAATTGGGATGGGGTTTTGGGCGTCAAAGACTTTACTGACGGCCGTTAACATGGAAATTTTTACGCACCTATCCGACGGGGCCTTGTCCGGTCGGGAAATTCAAAGCAGGTTGGGGTTACATGACAGATCCCTATTCGATTTCCTTGATACACTGACAGCTCTGGGATTCCTGCAGCGATCGGGATTAAGTGAAGACGCACGATACAGTTATTCCGGAGAATCCGAATTGTTTTTGGACAAATAAAAACCCAATGAGGATAAACTACGGGAATTCATACATGCCATGGGGGGTGTTCAGGCGGGCAATTTCATGCAATTAGCAGCGGACTTTGATTTTTCAGGATATAAAACGCTTTGTGATATTGGAGGTTCGGGCGCCAATCTTTCCATACATGTGGCCAACAGCAATAGCCATATGAATTGTATTTCTTTTGATCTCCCCCCTGTAGGCCCAATAGCAAAAGAAAATGTGCACAATGTCGGGTTAAGTGACCGTATAGAGGTTGTTTCGGGAGATTTCTTTGAAGATGATTTCCCAAAGGCAGATATCATAACCATGGGGAATATTTTGCACGACTGGGGTACTGAGGACAAATTAATGTTGATAAAAAAAGCGTATGAGGCCCTGCCCTTGGGAGGTGCGCTGGTTGTAATTGAAAACATTATCGACGATCAAAGAATCGAGAATGCTTTCGGATTGATGATGTCAATGAATATGGCAATTGAAACTGAACAGGGTTTCGATTTTTCAGCATCAGACTTCAAGGAATGGTCTGAAGAAGCCGGATTCAGGGAAACCTTTGTAATGCCTTTAACCGGACCTGCGAGTGCAGTTGTATCCATCAAATGATTTTTTTGACAGCAGGTTTAAGGGTGTTTAAATTTCATTTCGGAACACACAACGAGCTACCTGCACGGCTGTAATTTATGCAGGATTTCCGTTTATGGGGATTCCCCGCATCCTTTAGGTGTACTGATTGAGAATATTCTCAAATAATTCCTGTTTGCCACTAATCTGCCTGGGTTTGGGCGCGTTGAGGGCCATGGAATATAAATCCTTCAGGGAAAGTTTACCCGCCGAGAACTCCCGGCCTTTGCCGGTTTCAAAAGAGGCATACCTTTCCGAGAGCAGGGATAGGTAAGGGGAGTGGTTGATTATGGCGTCCGCAGCCAGCAATGCCCTGGCAAACGTATCCGCCCCCCCAATATGGGCGTGGAACAGATCCTCCAGGTCGGTGGAATTCCGTCGGGTTTTGGCATCGAAATTCACCCCGCCTCCCTGTAAACCCCCGGACTGCAACAGTACAAGCATGGCCTCGGTTACTTCGAGCACATTATTGGGGAACTGGTCCGTATCCCATCCGTTCTGGTAGTCTCCCCGGTTGGCATCGATGCTTCCCAGCATTCCGGCATTGGCAGCCACCTGCAGTTCGTGCTGGAAGGTATGTTGTGCAAGGGTGGCGTGGTTGACTTCGATGTTCAGTTTGAAATCATCTTCCAGGCCGTATTCCCGGATGGTGTTGATGGAGGTGGCCGCATCAAAATCATACTGGTGCTTGGTAGGTTCCATGGGCTTGGGCTCAATGAAGAAGGTGCCCTGGAACCCCTGGCTTCTGGCGTAGTCCCGGGCCATATTCAGAAACCTCCCGATGTGCTGCTGTTCCTGTTTCATCCGCGTATTGAGCAGGGACATATATCCTTCGCGCCCGCCCCAGAAGACATAATTTTCCCCTCCCAGGGCAATGGTGGCATCCAGGGCGATCTTCAGTTGTGCCCCTGCATGGGCCACCACGCTGAAGTCAGGATTGGAAGCAGCCCCATTCATATATCTCGGATGGGAAAACAAATTCGCCGTACCCCATAACAACCGCACCCCGGAGGCTTCCTGTTTTTGCTTCAGGTATTCCACCATGTGCTGGATCCGCCTCTCTGATTCCCCCAGGGTTTCAGCCTCGTTCACCAGATCAAAATCGTGGAAGCAGTAGTAGTCAAATCCCATTTTGGAGATAAACTCGAACGCTGCATCCGCCTTGTTCTCCGCGGCCTGCTCAGGGTCGTAATATTTAAATGCCAGCGGGTTGTCTGAGTCCTTTCCCTCACAGGGTATGTGGCCGATCCCCTTGAAATATTCTTTGTTGCCGAGTACTGCCATTTTATGGTATTTGTTTTTGTAGAATGAGTTCGAGTTCGTTTTTCCAGTGATCATAGGCTTCCTTGTAGGGTGCCTTTTGCTGAAGCGGTTTATAGGTTTGAACAAGGTCGTGCTCCGTATAGGCAGAAAAGGTTTCGTAGTCTCCGTCCCTGAGGATGCAGGCCCGTGCAGCTCCTACTGCCCCTGTGGTGTTATAGACCTCTATCTTTTTATCAATAAGGGTGGCCAGGGTACGGGCAAAGATCTCCGACTGGAACAAATTATCATTCCCTGCCCGGATAACACTGGCGGAAAGCCCGTCGGACATCATGATCTCAATCCCGTATACAAATGAAAAAGATATTCCCTCCAGGGCGGCCCTGAACAGGTGTGCCCCGGAGTGCCGGTTCAGGTCCAGGTGTAGGATATGGGCGCCCAAATTCCGGTTATCCAGCATCCGTTCAGCTCCATTGCCAAATGGTAACAGACGGACCCCGTCAGAACCAACTGCGACCTGGGAGGCCAGCTGGTTCATTTCCCGGTAGGAACCCACAGCCAGGTTGTTCAGGAGCCAGCGATACTGGATCCCGGCCCCGTTGATGCAAAGAAGGGTCCCGATTGCCTGTAGCTGGTCCTTGCGATAGTTTACATGGGCAAAGTGGTTCACCCGGGTGTTTTCATGTATTTCCGGGGAATCCCTGATTGCATATACCACCCCGGAAGTCCCTCCGGTGGCGGCAACTTCCCCTGGGTTGAATACATTGAGGGAGAGGGCATTGTTCGGCTGGTCCCCTGCCCGGTAGAGGATGGGGGTACCTTCAAGTAACCCGCTTTCGGCCGCACCCCGTACAGATACGACCCCCTGTTCCCCGAA
>JARRLI010000059.1:0-8933 GCA_037387145.1 Robiginitalea sp.
CTGCTTTACAGCTTTGCGGGTATCGCAGGGATAAATGCTTTCCTGATGAGGTATCATGCCAACCTGACGACAGCATATCAGGTAACGGCAATCACCGCTTTCTTTTCCATACTCGGGATCAGCTTCTTCAGCGGAGGGATCGGGAGCCCGTTCGTTTTTATGTTTGTTTTTCTGGTACTTGGCGGGTATATGATTCGTCCCCTTTTCGGTCATATTTATCTGACGGGGTCACTACTTGCAATCATCCTCCTGTTGGTTCACGAAGGACGGCCCCTCTTTCCATCTGACAATACCATACCCGAAGCAAGTCGGGGGCTTTTTGCCTTTCTTGGAATCCTCTTTTTTATGGCCCTGATGGGTGGCATTATCGGGCGGAATCTTCTGGATCGGCTCCATGACCTGTACAGGGGCAATGAGGCACTGGAGCAACAGGTGGAGGAGAAGGAAATGCTCTTAAAGGAGGTTCACCACCGTGTAAAGAATAATCTTCAAACGGTTTCAAGCCTCTTGCGAATGCAGGGAAGATCGATTGAAGACACCCAGACACTCAACCAGATCCGAAGCAGTCAGAACCGGGTAGTATGTATGGCGATGGTGCATGAAATGCTTTATCGGCGTGAGGATCTCGCCTGCATCGAATACAGCACCTATGTACAACAACTGGGGGATTACCTGGTTAAATCCATCAAGGGAACTGAGAGCAATATCCGCCTGAGTATCGACATTCCCGAGATCGAGCTTGGCATTGATACGGCTATTCCCCTTGGCTTGCTGATCAATGAAGCGGTAACGAACGCACTTAAATACGGGTTTGAAGGAACGGATGAGGGTGAAATCACCATATCCCTGGAAAAGGAGGACAAACACGAATTTGTATTGCGCATCGGGGACAATGGTGTGGGATATCCTGAAACCATTGACTACCAAACCTCGAAATCCCTGGGGCTCAAATTGATCCATAATCTCAGCAGGCAACTCAAGGGGTCCGTAATTCGGGACCTTTCCAAACGTGGTACTAATTATATTATTCGCTTCCAGGAAGTTTCCCAGGATCCCTTCCACTCTATTGCCTGAGGTGAATCCTGAATTGTACGGGCGGATAAATCCCACATCAGACATGCGATTTATTATTCCTATATTTAACTTACTACTCAAAGCCTAACCCATGCGAAATTTTTTTCTCTTATGCCTTTTGGCGGGAATCCTTCCGCTTCAGGCACAGGAATATTTCCTTAAGCAATATGAACCGTATAGAGCAGGGATCCCCTCCCCCCAGGATTTTCTGGGATACGGGATCGGGGAATACCACACGCGCCATGACCGGATTGTGCATTACCTGGAAACCCTCGCTTCGGTATCCGACAACGCCCAGATAGAAACCTATGGCTATACCCATGAGAAACGGAAACTGGTCATGCTTCGGGTCAGTGAGTCCGGTCATCTGGATAACCTTCCTGAACTTCAGCAACAACACCTGGCCTATACAGACCCGAATTCCTCTGCAGCATCCGGTGCGGACCTGCCCATTTTTGTACAACTCGGTTATAATGTTCACGGGAACGAACCTTCCAGTTCGGAGGCAGCCATGCTCAGTGCGTATATTCTCGTTGCATCAGACAATCCACAGATTCAGAAGTTCCGAAAAGAAGCGATTGTCTTTATCGATCCCACCATCAATCCGGACGGCCGGGACCGGCACACACAATGGGCCAACTCCTATAGGGGAGACCCACTGGTGACGGATCCACAGGACGCAGAACACAATGAATATTTTCCGGGAGGCCGAACCAATCACTATTGGTTCGACCTTAACCGGGACTGGCTGCTGGCAATCAACCCTGAGAGCCGGGGCAAACTGAACTGGTATCACCAGTGGTATCCAAACGTGGTTACTGATTTCCACGAAATGGGAACCCAAAGCACCTATTTCTTTGAGCCCATGAAAGCCAACGGATCCCTGAACCCGATCATGCCCAGGGAGAATTATGAAGACCTGAACGAATTATTCGGAAGCTATTTTGCCAAATCCCTGGATAGCATCGGATCCCTCTACTTTACCGGAGAAGTTTTTGATGGTACTTATCCCGGTTACGGATCTTCCTACCCCGATCTTCAGGGAGGGCTGGGACTGCTTTTTGAACAAGCCAGCTCCAGGGGGCATGCCCAGAAAACAGCCTTTGGAAAAATTACCTTCCCGTTCACCATTCGCAACCAACTGGTATCAAGCTTAACCACGGTAAAGGCGGCGGTGGAAAACAGGGAATTACTGAGAAGCTATCAAAAGGATTTTTTCAACACGGCACTGCGCAACGCGGCTGCCTCACGTACGCGTGCATACCGGGTTGAGGAAAAATATGATAAAAACCGGCTGAAGGCTTTTATCGACAAATTATTGATCCATCGGATCCAGGTCTACAAAGACGGGGATGATGCAATATTGGTCCCCACCAATCAGCCCCAGTACCGTATGGTACAGACCTTCTTCGAGACCTACAGCAAGTACAGGGACAGTGTCTTTTACGATGCCTCAGCCTGGTCCGTGGCCAATTTCTACCATATGAACTACCGCCTGAATATGCCTACATAATCGACTGGAACGATTATAATGCCCCTGCCCTGTTGAATCAGTTACAATCCAGGGGGCTGGTGCTGTCCAGTGCGTTCAAACCCTTCACCACAAAAGCCGGGGGGCAGCAGCAGTCTTTCAACTATGGCGCCCTGATCCTTCCGGTTACCCTTCAGGGAAAAAGCTCCCAGGAGGTCTATGAGCTACTTTCTGAAGCACAAAAAAATTGGCAGGTCCCCGCGTATGCGGTGGAATCCGGATATCACCTGAAAGGAGTGGATCTGGGGAGTGCGTATATGCGACCCCTGGAGGCCCCAAAGGCGGCCATGCTCATCGGAGAAGGAGTTCGGTCCTATGAAGCCGGGGAGGTTTGGCATCTGCTGGACACCCGTGTTGATATGCCCATCACCAAAATACCCCTCAGGGACCTCAGCGGCGCAGATTTGGCACCGTATAATACGCTGGTCCTTGTCAGTGGGCGATACCGATGGAATGAGAAAGAGCAGCAACGAATCAAAGATTGGGTAGCACTCGGAAATACGCTTATTACCATAGGGGATGCATCTTCTTATGTAATCAGCAACAAATGGATAAAGGAAAAACTGGTTGAAAAAGAAAAAGACAGCTTGGAAGCTGTGGAACGCCTGCCCTATGTAAATGCCCCTGAGAATCTGGGCAGAGAACAAGTAGGTGGCATCATCCTCAAGGCAAACCTGGATTTAACCCATCCGTTGGGCTTTGGCTATCAGGAAGAAGAAATTCCTGTTTATAAGAACAACGAAGTCTGGATTCAGCCCAGCAGCAATGCCTATGCAACGGTGGCTTCCTATTCAGAAAATGCTCATGTCGACGGATTTATATCAGCAAAGAATACCGATGAATTCCTGGAGAATTCAGCCTCCCTTATAGTGAGTTCGCTGGGCAAGGGCAGGGTGATCCTATTTGCTGACAATCCGAATTTCAGAGGATCCTGGTACGGTACCAACCGGCTTTTCCTCAATGCCCTTTTTCTGGGAAAACATATTAGCGTACCTAAGTAACGTTCTATTTGAAATTAAATATTCCAAACTACAAGACTATCGAAATGCAAAGATTCTTTTATGCCCTGCTGCTTGCACTATTGACATCAAGTACTGCACTGGCCCAAAATGACCTTTACGAAGGGCCCTTTGACCAACTCATTATAAGGGGAGCCACACTGATAAACGGTAATGGGGCTCCACCTCAGGGGCCTGTGGATATCGTTATTGAGAACAACCGGATTTCTAGGGTGGCGGTTGTGGGGTATCCCGGAGTCGACATCGACCCTGAGCGCCGACCGGCTCTTAAACCCGGTGGGCGTGAATTACAGGCAGCGGGCATGTTTGTCCTTCCAGGCTTTGTGGATATGCATGGGCATATTGGAGGAGTAGCCCAGGGAGCTGAGCCCGATTACGTATTTAAGCTTTGGATGGCACACGGGATCACTACCGTGCGGGAGCCCAGTGGAAGGGGTGTTGATTTTTCACTGGATCTGAAACGAAAAAGCGCTTCGAACAGCATCATCGCCCCCCGGGTTTTTGTCTATACCGGATTCGGACAGGGAAGCAAAGAGCCAATCAGCAGCCCAAAACAGGCGCGGGAATGGGTTAGGAACAATGCCGGGAAAGGAGCAGACGGGGTTAAATTCTTTGGGGCACCTCCGGAAATCATGAGTGCCGCCCTTGATGAAAACAAAAAACTGGGCCTGCGCTCCGCCTGCCACCATGCGCAGCTGGATGTTGCCAGATGGAATGTGCTGCATTCGGCCAGGGCCGGACTTACCAGCATGGAACACTGGTACGGTCTGCCGGAAGCTCTGTTTGCGGACCGGACCGTGCAGGATTATCCTTTGGACTACAATTACAACAACGAACAACACCGGTTTGAGGAAGCTGGCAAGCTATGGAAACAGGCCGCTCCACCTTATTCTGAACATTGGAACAAAGTGATGGGGGAGCTGTTGTCCCTCGATTTTACGCTGGATCCGACCTTCAATATTTACGAGGCAAGCCGGGATCTGCACCGGGCCCGCCGCGCGGAATGGCATGAAACCTATACGCTTCCCTCCCTTTGGAGATTCTACGCTCCGAGCATGGTTTCCCACGGTTCCTACTGGCATTACTGGGGTACTGAACAGGAAGTTGCCTGGAAAGAGAATTACCAACTTTGGATGACCTTTGTAAATGAATACAAAAACAGGGGTGGCCGCGTGACCGTAGGTTCGGACTCCGGCTTTATTTACCAGTTATACGGATTTGCATATATACGGGAAATGGAATTGTTGCGGGAAGCTGGGTTTCACCCGTTGGAGATCATACGGGCAGCCACCCTAAACGGTGCCGAAGCCCTGGGATTTGATCAGGAAATCGGGACGATTACCCCCGGAAAACTGGCAGACCTTGTGTTGGTGGAGGAAAACCCCCTGCAAAACCTCAAGGCACTTTATGGAACCGGGGCCATCAAACTCACAGAGGCTAATCAAGTAGTCCGGGTAGGTGGGGTGAAATACACCATAAAGGACGGGATCATTTACGATGCAAAGGCACTTTTAGCTGATGTCAGGCGACAGGTGGAGGCTGCAAAGAAATCCGAGAACTTTGAGATCAAACAACCCGGTATGGAATAATATATGCTTCTTTAATCCGACTCGGTCCGGTGGAATTCCGGAATCTTACTCAATGCCTTGTTCTTCAATTGAAGGTTTAGTTACTGGATGATGGGTTATATGCTGGGGGCAATGCTCCCTCCCCCATCTTCAATATAGCTCCAAAGGACGCAATCCCCTTTCATGCCGTACAAATTAATATAGACCAGTATTTCACAGAGCAGCCAGCATACCCTCCTCCATACAAGGAGTCCAGAGCAAACTTTTTAAGTTAGATCGATAGAATTGGGCGATCATCCGGGAACCTTGGCAACCGGCCTGTAAAATTGCGTATCTTGACTGAACCTATGAAGTCTGTGAACACCGCTTATTTGTCTTGTATATTCCGATCTTCCGGCCGGATCAAACATTTATTTTTTGCCATTTGTCTGATCGTATCTTTTGCTGGTTCTACCCAGGAAACTCCTATTGAGGATGAATTGTTCAGCTGTATTCGATTCTCCTTTTCCGGCAATAGCCAGATGTTAGACAGCCTTATAACGACCTTTGAATCCGAACTTATTGATGAGGGATTGCTGGAAAGCCGCGGGGCCGAAGATTATCGTGGCCTGCTTCAGCGAATTGCCTCCGAGCAACCCATTCTCCGAGGAATGGATTCGTATTTTTTTACCCGTTTCCGGAACATGGCCCCTGATAGTATGGCGATCCTCACCTGTTTGGAAACCATGGACCGGTATGCCGTCCGCTTCCCTGAGGATTTACTGGGGCGCACACTGAATCTGCGGCAGGAGTCCATGACAGAGCGCATACCTCCATCCACACAGGCGGCTGCCTTCCTTGAGATCCTTGAAGGAGTTGACTTTGAAATACCTCTATATAGATTTCTGACCTACCATATCATAGACGGACAGGCGTACGAAACTGCAATTACCACCCCTTCCCTGGATGATCTGCGAAACAGGGGGCTGATGAATGTAAACGGGGCCAATGTATTCAGGGTGTTGATGAACGAAGCGAATCAGCTTATTAGTGGGGATCAGCTTATTTCCTTTGACCAATTGCTTACCCTGGTTCAAATGCATGCGCGCCGGTTTGAAGATCGGGCGGTATATATAGTGGAAGTGGAGGAGGATGTGAAATACACGAGTTTTATCACCCTGCAGGATCAAATCGCCCTGGCAATTACTCAGGTGCGGGACGACTATGCACGTCGGTACCTGGGCAAAACATTAACTGAGCTTACCCAGGAAGAACAAGAAGCGGTATTCTACAAATTTCCCATTCAGATAGTTTCTCCCTGAAAACCAATTGTCAGTCAGTCTATTGATAATTGCCCCGTTTCCCAGTGTCATAGAGCGTTAGAACCCTTCCTGCCTATTGAGCAAGAACCTGCACCTGTAAAATAAAAAACCACCGGCTGGCCGGTGGTTTTTATAATTGCAAAGAAGACCATCTAATCCATCTCCAGGAATTCCTCAAAGGAGACCAATTCAATGCTGTCCCCTCCTTTTACTTTGGGTTTCAGGGCCTCAAAATCCCTGGAAGCCTTTTCAAATCGGCCCCTGACAAGTTCCAGGTTTGCGAGATCGGCTGCCGCCGGGATGTCATAGCTGCTGGCTACTTTGCTATACAAGTCGGCCATTTTTTCACGCAGTTGCGGCTCTGCAGCACCCACATAATTGTCCCCCGTGGTAACTACAAGGGATTCTTTCAGCTCGATAAGTTTATTGAGTTCACGTTTATCACCGGCTTTTTCAGCCTGCTGGGTGTACGCATCCACCTGGTAAACCAGATAAGCCAGTTCCTGTGTCATATCATAAAGCATCATGGTAGTCTCATGCTTCTGCTTCCGCTTGGCTTCCGACAATCCACTTCTGGGATCATACTCCAGCACAAAAGGATGCTCATAGGTATCACTTCCCTTCTTTATGACCGCCTTATAGGTTCCCGCCGGGACCCTGGGAGCTGTAAAGCCTCCAAAGGAAAAAGTTTTTCCCTTAGCCACCTTGGGAATCTTTCTGGTATACCCCCAGTTTACTATGTTAATACCCTTGGACTTACCAGGTTCCAGGGTATTCACCAAGTTACCTTCCATATCCTGGATTTCCATGGTCATCTTTCCAAAAGTATGGCGACTCTTGAGATAGTATTTAATTTGAGCATCATCCGTTTTGTTGGCACCCACGAATTCTGTAGAAACTGTGGAACTTCCAAACCCCCCGGATTCGTCCATGATGGTTGGAGAAGAACTGAAAAAATGCAATTTGGTAGCCATTACCTCCTTGTCAAACTCCCGCAGGGGGGAAATATCATCAATTATGATAACCCCGCGCCCATGGGTTCCCATCACTAGATCATTTGACTTCTTTTGCAAGTCAATGAAGTGTATGGCAACCGGAGGCATATTATTCCTGAAAGGTGCCCAGCTCAATCCCCCGTCCAGGGTAATAAAAAGCCCGAATTCAGTACCGAGAAACAGGAGGTCCGGATCTTCGTAATCTTCCTGAATACTGCGCACAAACCCTTCTACTTCATCTGTGATGATCGAAGTCCAGCTCGCCCCATAATCAGTGGTCCTATAGGCATAAGGGGTCATATCACCCCTGGTATGTCCATCGAAAACCGCATAGGCCGTTCCCTTGTCGTGCACACTTGCTTCTATATGGTAAACCCAGGTATTGGATGGCAGTCCTTGAATATTCGCTACCGTATTATTCCATGTCTTTCCTCCATCCCGTGTTATCTGAACATTCCCATCATCTGTTCCCACCCAGATAATATTTTCATCCAATGGAGATTCCGCTATGGTAAACAGCGTGGTATGATTTTCAGCCCCCGAATTATCCATAGAGAGCCCTCCGGATCCTTCTTGTAACTGCTTGGAGGGATCATTGGTAGTAAGATCAGGGCTGATGACTTCCCACGTATCCCCCATATCTTCTGAACGATGCAGGTACTGACTTCCCATGTAAAACCGGTCCGGTTGGTTTGGACTAACAGCCATAGGGGCATTCCAGTTAAATCTGAGGTCCTGTATATCTTCAGTTGGCTGGGGTTGAACCGTCTTTAACAGGCGCTTTTCAGTATTGTAGCGCCATACATTCTCGGCCCCCTGCATTTCAGAATAGATAACAGGTTTCGTAGGATGCTTCAATACGCGGAAACCATCTCCTGCCCCAACTGAGACCCAGTCGCGGGCAGTCACTCCGCCCGGGGAAGAAGAAGGCCCATACCAGGAACCGTTATCCTGAAGTCCTCCGTAAACATTATAGGGAGTCGCATCATCCACACTGATATGGTAGAATTGTGAAAGGGGAAGGTCTTCACATATTTCCATGGTGTTGCCCCCATCCCAGCTTCGGTACAACCCTCCATCTGTGCCTGCATAAAGAACATCGGAGTCCACAATACCAAAAGCCAGGTCATGAATATCGCTGTGCATATTCCCAAGGTTTTTGAACGTCTTTCCCCCATCCCTGGATATGGAACCGCTCAAACCAGCCTTGACCACTACATCCTCATCCCTGGGATCCACGACTATGCGAGAAAAATAAAAGGGGCGTACCGTGATTTCGAAATCATTATTGAGTTGCTCCCAGGTTTCCCCTGAATCGGCGCTTCTATAGAGGCCCTTACGCTCCTTCTGTTCTGCTTCAATCCCCGTGAAGAGCACCTTGGGATTGGACGGAGCTACCGCAATGGCAAGCCGTCCCAGCTTGCCTTCCGGGAAACCGTTGTGGA
>JARRLI010000060.1:0-6449 GCA_037387145.1 Robiginitalea sp.
GTAGCGCCTCAGATAGACATAGTTGAATTTATTCGAAGCCCGGTAGAAGGATTTGGGCTCCAGGCCCTGATCAGCAAGGCGCTGCATAAACAGGGTATAATATCTTTTGGTGCCAAAAACATTCGCTATCAGGTAGAATCCAGGTTCCTGACCCTCTTCCCTTTTGACTTCCTGATATTTTTCCCCTTTCTCGGGCACAACCTTTTCATTCAGGGCTGCCACGGCCTGTTCCGCTTCCCTGATGGAATCCTGTCTTCGCTGGAGGGCAAGTGCAGTTTCTTCGGCCTGGCGAATCGAATCCCGCCTTTGTTCAAGCACCAGCTCCTGCCTGCGGGCCGCCTCTTCAATCGCTTTCTGCTGGGCTTCGATCTCTGCCGCCAGTTGTGCTTCCTCTTCGTCTTCCTGCTGCTCTTCTACAATAAGTTCTTCCTCGAGCTCTTCCTCTGGTGGCAGTACCTCCTTCTCCCCGAAAGAAAAGGCCAGGACGACTTCATAACTTGTATCCCCGCCCACTGGGTTTTCATTCGAACCAATCTCCATAAGCCCCCCAAGGGAAACCTTGTCAAAGAGCTTGGCTCCAGCCCCCAGAGAGAACCCATAGAAACTGTTATAGCCGGCCTGCGCCCAGTATCCGGGGGCTGACCATAGGGCGTTGAGTCCAACCTGATTGTCAAATCCCGGGACGCGGCGGTAGTATAGTACCGGTTGCAGAATTGTAGCACGGCCATCGCCACCCTCAGATACCACAAAGTCGTAACGCCCCATAAGGGTAATTATCTTTTCATCGGATTCGGTAACGGGGTCACTTTCAGTAAAGTTGTAATCCAGGAAATTTTCGGAAGACACCCCCAGGGCAAAGCGCTCTACCTGCAACTCCAGTCCGGGAGATACCTGCACAATAAAATCCCGGAGCTCGTCCTCAATGGGAAAAATTGGTTCTCCCGGAATCAGGCGATCATCCAGCAATTCCTGCTGATACCCCAGCAGATTAACTCCGAGCGCAAGGGAAAAGCCTTCTCCCAGCGGCAATCGATAGGCAAAATTAAGGACACCACCCCGTTGCTGGAAAAGCCCGGTATTGTGTTGAATATATCCCGCCCCGAAAGCAATTCGTTCCATATTTCGCATATAGCTGAGATACAGGGTAGTCGGGTCGGCATCAATGCTTTGCCATTGCCAGCGGGTCCAAAGTCCCACCCGGTGCTCTTTGGTTTGCCTAAGGGACAGTGTGGGGTTAAACAGACTGGCATTGTGATCCAGCATGGTATGTTGCCTGAAGTCAGGCGGGAGATCAAGGAGTTGGGAAAAGCTCACTGCATATACAAGCAGGAATAATCCGGTCAATCCTTTTCTTACCATAACACCTAGGATATAACAATGGTGATGAAATACTATATTTGCCACAGGACTCGCCCAAATGCGACTTCCTAAATGTACGTAAAGCGCAAAACTATGAAAATTTTTCCTGCAATAATCTTCGGAATTTGCTTGTTAATGACTGTTTCCTGTAAAGAAGAACCTAAGGGGGAACCCTCCATGGAACCTGTTGCCATGGAAGTATCCACTTTTTATTTCATCCGGCATGCCGAAAAGGATCGATCCAACCCGGGGGATCCGGATCCTGAACTCAGCCAGAAGGGCCTTGGAAGGGCTATGCACTGGGCTGAGATCCTTAATGATGTGCCCCTGGATGCCATTTACTCCACCGATTATAAGCGTACAGAGATGACAGCCGCCCCAACAGCTGTCAAGCAGAACCTTACGGTACAATATTACGACCCCGGCACTATGGATGCAGCGGCATTCAAAACTGAAAACACAGGAAGAAATGTGCTTGTAGTGGGCCATAGTAACACTACACCCGATGTAATCAACCGCCTTACAGGGGAAGACAGGTTTAGTATGATGGACGATGATGACAACGGAAGTCTTTTTATCGTAACCATGGTAGGGTCACAAACCTCTGTCAGCCAGCTGCATTTCAATTGTAATTGCCCGGATTGACGTGAATATCCTCCAATTCTATGCGGGATAACAGCTGCAATTCCCCAAGTGAGAAAAGGCTGTCCAAAGCGGCTACCGGAAGAGGGCCTTCATATTTAAAATTTCGGTAATCTACGAAGCGGATTCCCCCCACCCTGCGGGGGTTATACGCCTGCCTGAATCTTTTACCCCCTCCATTGGTCTGGTACTGGTATGCAAGATACTCAGGGAGAAATGACTCAACGTCAAACCAGTAAACAAAAATATCCTCATAATCTGTACCCCCTCCCTGCTGGTCAAAAGTCACCCGGATCTTATGGTATTCCGAATCGCCTATTTTCCCGCGGCCCAAATATTCTTTATTGACAGCACGGTCATTCAGGCCATAGGGGAGGGATGCAAAATAATGGACGGAATTAACAGCCTCAGAAAGGCTTTGAAGTGTAGTATCCGGAAGAATCTGAGGTATTCCGTCGATAATGCGTTCAAACTGGCCTCCCCTCCTTACATCTACCAGTCGTGCCGTATCTGTTTGCGTTATCCGCATCAATACCCGCCGGCCATTTTCTCTGACTGCAATATACTCCCGTTCTCGAAACACAAAACGCAGTTCACTGTTTTCATACAGCGTGCCTCCGGACGCCTCTATGGCTTTGTCCACGATCTCCTGTGGATCTGTTGTATCGGATGATTTCTCCTGGCAGCTCAATAGTAAGCCAACGACCAGGATCCAATAGTACTTCATCATTACAAATCTTTTCGAGTGCAAAGGTGGCATTTTCGATCCAAATGACACGGAAGACCACTTCTTTAATCCGAGAAGCCTGTAATTTGTGCTATTTTTGCAGGGATGCAAAAGCAGGTTAACATAAAAAACAAGCGTGCCCGATTCGATTACGAATTGCTGGAAACCTATGTTGCGGGTATTGTTCTTTCCGGAACGGAGATCAAGTCCATCCGGAATTCCAAAGCTTCAATATCTGAAAGTTTTTGCGAATTCAACGAGGAAGGGGAACTCTTTGTAACAAACATGCAGGTGGAACCCTATAGCCACGGATCACATTACAACCACCAACCCAAAGCAGCCCGGAAGTTGCTGCTCAGGAAACAAGAGCTCAGAAAATTATATAAAGCGGTAAAAGCAAGTGGGAATACCATAGTTCCCCTGAATCTTTTTATCAATGATCGCGGACTGGCCAAAATGAAAATTGCCCTGGCCCGGGGTAAAAAACAATATGACAAACGGGAAACGATTAAAGACCGCGACTCAAGGAGACAATTGGACCGGGTCAAAAAACAATTCAATTCCTGAATTGGTGAAATTAATTCTTGTCCTCCAGCAGGGGCACAAAGCGGAAAGAACCGCACTCCCGCCGCTCAAATTCCTTCTCTGAGGAACGGGTGATCAGGGTCATAACCTGCTCTTCACTTCCTACAGGGATTACCAGGCGTCCTCCGACTTTTAACTGAGCAAGCAAGGCTTTTGGAATTTCCGGTGCTCCCGCAGTCACGAGAATACCGTCAAAGGGGGCTTCCTCCGGCAACCCTTTATACCCGTCCCCGAAGACATAGCGCTTTGGCCGGTATCCCATTTTCTTAAAGAACAGGTTGGTTTTTTTAAAAAGGGTGGATTGGCGTTCAACGGTGTAGACTTTTGCTTTGAGCTTGAGCAGCACTGCAGTCTGGTAACCGCTACCCGTTCCGATCTCCAAAATTTTCGAACCCGGGCGAACCTGAAGCAATTCAGTCTGATAGGCTACAGTGTAAGGTTGCGATATCGTCTGCCCTGCAGAGATGGGAAATGCCTTATCCTGATAGGCGTGGTCCTCGAAGCCACTATCCATGAACAAGTGTCTGGGCACAGCCCGTATGGCTTCCAGGACTGCCGCATCCCGAATTCCCTTAGAGGTGAGTAATTCGACCAGCTGGTTGCGTTTTCCCCGATGTTTCAGTGAGTCCTTCAAGTCCTATGTTTTTGCGAATTTAGAAAATCCTACCTACAGTCCGGGTCTTTTCCACTGCGGGTATTGCGGCATGTTCGCACAAAATCCGTTTTGGCAGGGAGCCGGGCAGTGAACTTCCCTCTGATCAGGAAGGTCAACTCGCAAAGTATGTTTATTTTTGACAATAATCCAACGAAAATCAAATGTTAAAAGCTGGTGTTCTGGGAGCCGGGCATCTGGGTAAAATACACCTCAGATTGCTAAAAGAATCTTCCCTTTATGATCTGATAGGGTTTTACGATCCGGATATCATTCAGGGCAAAACCGTTTCGGAGGAATTCGGCATTCCCTATTTTGACAATATGAATGCCCTGATTGCGGCTGTTGATATGGTAGACATCGTCACCCCTACCCTGTCGCATTACGACTGTGCCAAAAAGGCGATCGAGGCTGGCAAACACATATTTATCGAAAAACCGGTTACCCATACCTACGAAGAGGCCCGCGAACTCATAGAATTGTTGCAGCAAAAAGGGCTGAAAGGCCAGGTCGGCCACGTGGAGCGTTTTAACCCTGCTTTTCAGGCCGTTCAGCAGCAGATTGAGGAACCCATGTTTATTGAATGTCATCGACTGGCGGAATTCAATCCCCGAGGGACAGATGTCCCTGTTGTCCTGGACTTGATGATCCACGACATAGATATTATACTGAGCGTAGTCAAATCGGAGGTAAGGGAAATACAGGCCAGCGGGGTCTCCGTCATAAGTAATTCGCCGGATATTGCCAACGCACGCATCGCTTTCGAAAATGGGTGTGTGGCGAATCTCACGGCCAGTCGGATCTCCCTGAAGAATATGCGCAAATCCCGTTTCTTCCAACGGGATGCCTATATCTCTGTCGACTTCCTGGAGCGAAAGGTAGAGGTGGTCAAGATGAAAGATGCCCCGGAGAAACCAGGTGAGTTTGACATGGTCCTGCAGAATGCGGAGGGATTGAAAAAACAGATCTATTTTGAGAATCCGCACATTGAAAAGAACAACCCTATCCTGGACGAACTGGAACAGTTTGCCATGGCCATAGAAAATGACGGCACTCCTCCCGTGCCAGTGGAGCAGGGGGCCAAAGCACTGGATGTTGCCCTACGGGTTATCGATGCCTTCGGTAAATCCGATACCCTCCAGGTAAAAAATAAATAACGAATAAAAACATCATGATAAAGACTATAGCTGTTATTGGAGCGGGAACCATGGGGAATGGGATTGCCCACGTTTTTGCCCAGCAGGGGTTTCAGGTACACTTGGTGGATCTCTCTGAAGAACGGCTCCGGAAAGGACTTCAAACCATAGAGAAAAACCTTGAGCGCATGGTAAAAAAGGAGGTGATTGAATCCGGGGTAGTAGCACAAACCCTGGCCAATATCAAATCCTTTACCGAAATCGCCGAGGCGGTGGGGAATTCGGGTTTGGTAATAGAAGCTGCCACAGAGGATGCCAACCTCAAAAAACAAATCTTCATAGAACTGGACTCTCATTGTCCTGCAGAAACGATCCTGGCCACCAATACGTCCTCCATTTCCATCACCGAAATAGCAGCCGTGACAACGCGTCCGGAAAAGGTAATCGGAATGCATTTTATGAACCCGGTGCCCGTGATGAAATTGGTGGAGGTCATACGCGGTTACAGCACAAGTGATGCCGTTACAGAGACCATTCTTGAGTTGTCCCGGAAACTGGGAAAGATTCCAACCGAAGTAAATGATTATCCGGGATTTATAGCCAACCGCATCCTGATGCCCATGATCAATGAAGCCATTGAGAGCCTTTTCCATGGCATTGCAGGAGTGCAGGAAATCGACACAGTCATGAAACTCGGCATGGGACACCCAATGGGCCCTTTACAATTGGCAGATTTCATAGGTCTGGATGTCTGCCTATCTATTCTGGAAGTACTCTATGAAGGTTTCAAGAATCCCAAATATGCCCCTTGCCCCCTCCTGGTTAAAATGGTCGCCGCCGGTAAACTTGGGGTAAAATCCGGGGAGGGATTCTATGATTACAGCCAGTCCAGGAAAGCCGAACAAGTAGCCGCACAGTTCCTTTAAATATTTTTAATGTCCCTTAGTGAGAATCCCTCTTTATGAGCATAGCCCAGAACTTGTTACGTATCCGGGACTCGCTGCCAAAACACGTTCAGTTGGTAGCCGTCTCCAAAACCAGGAGTAATGCTGAGATCATGGAAGCCTATCAGGCCGGGCAGCGCGTTTTCGGGGAGAACAAAGTTCAGGAGATGGTAAGCAAATGGGAAGGCCTCCCCGGGGATATCGAGTGGCACATGATCGGGCATTTGCAGCGCAACAAAGTTAAATACATGGCTGCATTCGTCACCCTGATCCATGGGGTTGACAGTGAGCGGTTGCTGAAGGAAATAGATAAAAGGGCTGCCCAGCAGGAACGCGTGATTGATTGCCTGCTGCAGGTTCATATCGCAAAGGAATCCACAAAATTTGGCTTTGATGCGCGGGAA